>JAGWRQ010000160.1 GCA_028869615.1 Candidatus Methylomirabilota bacterium
CAGCGCGAGCCGCTTGATCAGCGCCTCCCGCGCCCCATCGATACATGCGAGCAGGAGGGCGCCACACAGCGGAATGGCAATCAGTATTGAGAGGATCGAACCGCCCATCTGACTCATGCCTTCCCCTGTGCCCTATCCGGAAAACGCCAGGTAGCCCAAGAGGACCACTGCGCCCACCAGGATCGAAAGGATATAGGCCGGAACCTGACCGGTTTGAAGCCGCCTCAGCAGGCTTCCGGCCCAGGTTGCAAGCGCAGCAATGCCGTTGACCGACCCATCGACGATGTGCGCATCGAACGACTCCGATACGGCGCGAGCGGCAGCGACGGCCGGCCGGACTACAGCCGCATCATATAGCTCATCAACCCAATATTTGTGAAAGAGGGTGCGATACAGCGCGGGATAGCGCGCGGCGAGCGCCTCGGGTTTGGTGGGATCCCGAAGATAGTACCGAAAGGTTACAACGATCCCCAGCATGGCTATCACAAGGGCCGTAGCCGCGAGCGCGGCCCCCAAGCTCGGCCCGGCTGAGGCCTCATGCGCCGAAGCGGGGAAGACCGAACCCAGGAAGCGCTGCAGCAGGCCTGACCCTGACGGGATGCCGACAAACCCGACGGTCGCCGATCCGAGCGAGAGCAACACAAGCGGCAGGCGCATGCTCCACGGCGCCTCGTGCAGGTGGCTGAGCGTATGAGCGTCAAGCTTCGACTTCCCCTCGAAGGCAAGGAAGTAGAGGCGAAACATGTATAACCCGGTACCTGCCGCGGTCAGCGCTCCAATGACCCAGAGCAGCCGATGTCCCGAGCCATAGGCGGCAAAGAGAATCTCATCCTTACTCCAGAAGCCGGCGAAGGGGGCAATTCCGGCGTTAGCCAGGGCGCCGACAAGAAAGCTGCCAGCAGTGATACGGAGGAACCTCCGCAGTCCCCCCATCTTCCGTATATCCTGCTCGCCGGCCAGCGCATGAATCACCGACCCGGCCGACAGGAAGAGGAGGGCTTTGAAAAAGGCATGGGTCATCAGGTGAAAGATCCCCGCGGTGTACGCCCCGACCCCCAAGCCCAAAAACATATAACCAAGCTGGGAGATGGTTGAGTAGGCGATAATCCGCTTGATATCGGTCTGTACCAGGGCAATGCTTGCGGCATAGAGGGCCGTGAGGCCGCCGACCCATGCCACGATCTCCAGGCTCACGGGCGCCAGTTGGAACAGGGGAGCGGAACGAGCGACCAGATAGACGCCAGCCGTCACCATGGTGGCGGCATGAATAAGCGCCGAGACGGGGGTCGGTCCCTCCATCGCATCGGGCAACCAGACGTACAATGGGAGTTGCGCCGACTTGCCGGTTGCCCCGATGAAGAGGAGAAGGGTGAGCAGCAATGCGGTCACAGAGCCGTGCGCAAGCACGGTCGGCGCTTCTGTCAACACGGTCCGGAAGTCCAGCGACTTAAACAGCAGGATCATCCAGATCAGCCCCACAACCACGGCACTGTCGCCGATCCGGTTCACCAGGAAGGCCTTGGTCCCTGCCGATGCCGCAGCCGGTCGTTCGAACCAGAAGCCGATCAACAGGTACGAACAGAGGCCTACTCCCTCCCATCCCACAAAGAGTAGGAGGTAATTATCGGCCAGGACCAGGACCAGCATCTCGGCCAGGAAGAGATTGAGCAACGCAAAGAAGCGGTGGTAGTCGCGATCCTCCCCCATATAGCCGATTGAGTAGATGTGGATCAGCAGGCCCACGCCGCAGACCACCAGCGCCATGATGGCAGAGAGGGGATCGAACAGGAACCCGAACGAGACCGAGAAATCGCCGGAGGCGATCCAGGAGCTGAGGGAGGCGCGGAGCAGCCGCGCTTCCGCCGGCATCTGAAGAAGACGGACAAAAGCCATCAGGGAAAGGAGCAGCGAAAGCGATGGGGTGCCGCAGGCGATACCCGTCACCAGGCTTCGCGGCATCCGGCGACCCATGAGACCGACGACGAGGCTTCCCGCCAGCGGAACAACGGCAATTAGCCAAATCATCGTGCGCCCCCCGCATGTATCATCGCACTAGCCTTTAAGCAGGTTGATCTCGTCCACATTCACGGACTCTTTGTTTCTATACAGCGCAATGATGATGGCCAACCCTACTGCTACCTCGGCGGCCGCCACCGTCATCACAAACAACACAATGATCTGTCCGTCCATCGAGTGGAGAAACCTCGAGAATGCTACAAAGGTGAGATTGACCGCATTCAGCATCAGCTCGATCGCCATGAAGATCACCAGCGCGTTGCGCCGGATCAGCACCCCCGCTACCCCGATGACAAAGAGCACAGCACTCAAGATCAGATATGCGCTCAAAGGCACAGTTGCGCTCATGTCGCCTCAAACCTCATTCTGCTACCTCCTGGCCAAGACCATGGCGCCAATAATGGCGATGAGGAGGATGATGGAGGTGATCTCAAATGGGATGAGAAAATCGGTGAATAAGAGGCGGCCGACGAGCTGAGTATTTCCGACGGCGCTTACGAGTTCCGATGTATAGGGGCCTTGGGGAGCACGAGAAGTCCTGGAGCTGATGGGGATTGCCAGCTCAATGAGCAGCAGTAGCGTCACACCGATGCCAAGCAGGAGCCTGGGCCGATCTCGCTGCAGCCAGGCGGGTAGTTCATGACCCAGATCGAGCAACATGACCACAAACAGGAACAGGACCATGATCGCTCCGGCGTAAACGATCACCTGCACGACGGCGATGAACTGTGCCTGTAGCAACAGATAGATCCCCGACAGCGCGAAAAACGTCCCAACAAGCGAGAGGGCGCAGTAGACCGGATTTCGCAGGACGATGACCAGCACCGCGGTGATGACCGCCATTGCGGCCAGCGGCACAAACACCAACCATTCCATCCTTACCTCAACGCCACAAACATAGCCGTGACCATAATGTTGACCAGCGCGACGGGCAGCAAAACCTTCCACCCGAACCGCATCAGTTGGTCGTATCTGAAACGCGGCAGCGTGCCTCGAAGCCAGATAAAGAGGAAAATAAACAGGTAGAGCTTGACGAGAAACCAGACCACCGGCGGCAACCACGGCCCCCTCCACCCGCCCAGAAATAGGGTCGTCGCCATGGCCGACACGGTAATCATATTGGCGTACTCAGCCATGAAGTACATCGCGAACTTCATCGAGCTGTACTCGACGTGGAAACCGGCCACCAGTTCCGTCTCCGCCTCCGGAAGATCGAAGGGAGCGCGGTTGGTCTCGGCAATCGCGCAGATCAGGAAGATGAGGAACCCGATCGGCTGAAGGACGATAAACCACGTCCGGGCTTGGGCGCCCACGATCTCCACCAGGCTGAGCGATTGCGACAGCATCACCACGCCCACCACCGACAGGCCCAGGGAGAGTTCATAACTGATCATCTGGGCTGAGGCGCGCAGCCCCCCAAGCAGCGCGTACTTGTTGTTCGACGCCCACCCTCCCAGGACGATCCCATAGACGCCGAGCAAGGCTACACCGAACACGTACAGCAGCCCGATATTGACGTCGGTGATGACCAGGTCGATGGTCTGCCCGAAGAGTCGGACCCGGTCTCCGAAAGGAATCACCGCAAAGGAGATGAAGGCGGGGATCAACGCGACCGCGGGGGCCAGGAGGTAGAGCGTCCGGTCGGCAGCTTGAGGAATGATCTCCTCCTTGAACAGGAGCTTGAGCGCGTCGGCGATCGGCTGTAGCAGACCGTGGGGACCGACTCGCATGGGACCGAGACGGACCTGGATGTCGCCGATGACCTTACGTTCCAGCCAGGTCAGGTAGGTGACACTCAGCAACATCAGCCCGAAGACTACGACGATCTTCGTCACCATGATGACGAAGAAGGCGCCCTCTGGCATTGTGCTCCTTTATCGCCTGTCTACGACCGGTGCATAGGTCCGAACGGGCAGGCGCGCTCCACGACGTGCTGCTCGAATTCATCGCGAAAGTACTTCAGGTAGCTTTCAATCGGCATAGCGGCGGCATCACTTAAGGGGCAGATGGTCTTGCCCTTCATGTTGTCACAGATGTCTAAGAGCAGATCAAGATCTGCGGTCCGCCCGCGACCCTCTTCGATCCTTCGCAGCGTCTTGTGGAGCCACGCCGTCCCCTCCCGGCACTGCGTACACTGCCCGCACGATTCATGATGATAGAATCGAGAGACAATCTGACCCACTCGAACCATGCAGGTGGTCTCATCCATCACGATGACGCCGCCGGACCCGGCCATGGAGCCGGCCGTGGCCAGGGACTCAAAGTCCATCCTGGTATCCAGGTGTCGCTCGGTCAGCACCGGCACTGAGGAACCGCCGGGAATCACCGCTTTCAGGCGGCGCCCCTCGCGCATCCCGCCCGCGTCCTCAAAGATCAACTCCCGCATTGGGACATCGATCGGGTGCTCATAGATACCGGGCCGGCAAACGTGACCGCTCACCGAGAAGATCCGGGTCCCCGTACTCTTGGGGGTCCCAATGCTCGAGAACCACTCGGCGCCACGCATCACGATATGCGGAATGTTGCTGAGGGTTTCCACATTGTTCACGACGGTGGGCTTGTGATAGAGTCCCGACGTGGCTGGAAACGGGGGCTTCAGCCGCGGCAACCCCCTTTTACCCTCCAACGATTCCAGCAAGGCGGTTTCCTCTCCGCAGATGTAGGCGCCGGCGCCCCGGTGCGCGTG
>JAGWRQ010000161.1 GCA_028869615.1 Candidatus Methylomirabilota bacterium
AACGAGCGGAAGATTCGCTTTCGGTGCGACTATTTCCCGTTTGTCGAACCGGGCGTCGATATGTCGATCGACTGCTTCCGCTGCAAGGGCGCCGGCTGCCGGCTGTGCAAGGCGAGCGGGTGGCTGGAGATCCTGGGCGCGGGGATGGTTCATCCGAATGTCCTGACGCGCGTCGGGTACGACCCGGCGCGCTACACCGGCTTCGCCTTCGGCCTGGGGCCGGCGCGTGTCGCCATGCTCAAATACGGCATCGACGACATCCGCCTCTTCCACGGCAACGACCTCCGCTTCCTCCAGCAGTTCCCCTGACCAACTTTAACTCTACTTGCCACCATCGCTCCTACCTTTGATCGTGTTTTTCCGGTTGACGCAACCTCTGGCCATGATACGATCCAGGCGTGGCAAGTTGACGAGAAGGAGATTAAGGCTCGCTCAATGGTCGGCGAAATCGAAGAGATATTGGATGCGCTGAACCAGGCCCACGCACGCTATCTGGTCGTGGGTGGTGTTGCCGTCGTTTTGCACGGATACCTCCGGACGACAGCCGATCTCGACCTGATTATTCAGCTCGACCGGGACAATGTGCTGAAAGTGATCCGTACCCTGCAGGACCATCAATACCGTCCCCGAGCTCCCGTGTCCGCTGAGGACTTTGCGGAGCCAGCGATTCGCGAGCAGTGGATTCAGGACAAGGGCCTGGCCGTCTTTACTCTATGGAGTCCCGCGCACCCCACCTTGGAGATTGACCTGTTCGTGTCTGAACCCTTTGACTTTAATGCGGTGTATGCCCGCGCGCTACGCGTCCCCCTGGAAAAGACGGAGGCTACCGTCATTGCCCTCGACGACTTGATCGCCCTCAAGAGAGGGGTGGGTCGGCCCAGGGATCTGGAAGATATTACCGCCCTGGAATCGCTCACGGGCAAGGTGGAGGCAAGCAAGGAACATCCCGATGAATGATTTACAACAGGTCAGTACCTCGAAAAGGACAGGGGATCTAGGCTGGGGCTTCGAGGGACACCGTCGCCGACAGGCCAGGCTCGGCCTTGGGCTCAGCCCGGCTGAACGGTTACGGTGGCTCGAGGAATCCATGGAGGAACTCAGAAAACTCGTGGGCCGCGCCCGTCAAGGACGGTCCGTCTCTCCAGGCTAGACTGCTGCGCCAAGGCTGGGGCCATCGTCGGCATCACTCAGAGTTCCGCGTGGCTTTGAGCAGTTCGGATAGTTGCCTCCTTGCTTCACCGATCGGTATCTTCACGCGCAACGCATCCCTCCTGTTGATGTACAACGTGTAATACATCGTACTTGTCAGTTCTCTCCGCCATTAAGCTATTGGAAAACAGACGTGTTTCTCGTTGACACGGAGAGTTTCGTCGCGCTATCGTCCTTGTCGCATCACGGATTTCACGGTTGATGACCTAATGGTGGCGAGAGGCGAAATCAGAAGATGAAGGTATCGCTTAGATGGCTGTCTGACTATGTCGATGTCACGTTGCCGGCGAAGGAACTAGCCCATCGGCTGACGATGTCTGGAACCGAGGTGGGCGGAATCGAAGAGCGTGGCAACGGCTGGCCTGGGATTATTGTCGCGCAGATCGAATCCATTGAACCCCATCCGACGGCTGACTCTCTCACCTTGGTAGGCTTAGGGTGGCCTGGCGAGAGGATCATAGTCGTCAGCGGTGCCACGAATCTCAAGGTCGGCGACAGGGTACCGTTCGCGCCGGTTGGGGCACACCTGGTAGACGCTGAGACAGGTCGACCCACCGTGGTGGAGGTGGCCCAGATTCACGGGGTGGCTTCGCCAGGGGTGCTCTGCTCCGAGAAGGAACTGGGCCTGTCGGAGGCTCACGAGGGAGTTCTGATCCTTCCCGATGAGGCCGAGGTTGGCTCGCCGCTCAATGCGGTGCTGGGAGACACCATTCTCGATCTCGAAGTCACGCCGAATAGACCGGATTGCCTGAGCATGCTTGGGGTTGCGCGCGAGGTGGCTGCCATTACAGAGGCACCACTCAATCTGCCTGATCTGTCCTATCAAGAGGAAGATTCCGACGTCCGGGATGAGGTAGAAGTGGAGATCCTGGCGCCAGACCTGTGCCCGCGATACAGCGCATCCGTCGTCCATGGGGTTATGGTTGGCCCATCTCCCTCGTGGCTCCAGAGACGCCTCATGGCCGCCGGTGTACGCTCCATCAATAATGTCGTGGATGTTACGAACTACGTCATGCTCGAGTACGGGCAGCCGTTGCATGCCTTTGACTACGATACGATTCATGGCAGGCGAATTGTGGTGCGCCGCGCCACACCTGGAGAATCGCTTCGAACGCTGGATGGCCTCTTGCGGACGCTCTCACCCGGGATGTTGGTGATTGCCGATGCCGATCATCCGGTGGCGCTTGCCGGGATCATGGGCGGCTCAGAGACGGAGGTGACCCAGTCGACGAAGAGCATATTGTTCGAATCGGCTAACTTCAGTCCTGGCTCGATCCGACAGAGTTGTCGGGCGCTGCGGCTCAGGACCGAGGCGTCGCTTCGTTTCGATAAGGGGCTACCGCCGGCCATGACCACCGTCGCACTGAGACGGGCTATCAAGCTTCTCGTAGAGATCTGTGGGGGCAAGGCGTCACGCGGGCTGTGGGATCTGTTCCCCGCTCCCCGAGAGGCGATTGAGTTCAGACTTACCCCGGTGGAGCTTCGTCGCGTCTTGGGCATGGATCTCACAGTGGATCAGATTCGAGACGTGCTGGCCGGCCGACTTGGGTTTGACTGCCGGGAAGATGGGAATGCGTTGCGGGTGAGGCCGCCGGCGCACAGAAACGACATTCAGATCCCCGCTGATCTGGTGGAAGAGGTTGCGCGTCTGGTCGGCTACGACCGGATTCCGACCACAGCGCTGGCAGGCCATCTGCCCGATCACCCGTCTCAGCCGATGCATGGCCTTGTCGAACGACTTAGTAACCTGCTCGTTGGCTGCGGCCTGCAAGAGGTCATTACGTATTCGCTGGTCGGTCAACGTCTCCTGAACAAGATGGCTGCTGAGAAAGCAGTCGGGACACTGAACGGACTTCGCCTGGCGAACCCGATGACCCCTGATCAGGAAATACTTCGGATGTCGCTGCTCCCCAGCCTACTGGAGTGTCTTGTGGGCAATCTTCGCCAGGACGAGGCTGGTCCTCGTCTGTTCGAGATCGGACGGGTCTATCTTCCACGCCACGCCGACTTGCCCCAGGAGCGGCACATGCTGGTCATCGGCATGGCGGGGCCACGATGGCAGAGGCAATGGAGTCGAACGGCCGTACCGTTGGATGTACACGATCTGAAAGGTGTCGTAGAGGAGTTGCTTGATCGCCTGAATCTTGGAGAGACGCGCTTCATTCAGATCGCGGATCAGTCTTCATTTCATCCTGGGCGAACGGCGGCCGTGTACTCGAAGGATGTGCGGCTTGGCGTGATGGGGGAGCTGCACCCGGCGGTGGCGCGCAACTTTGAGGTTCGGGCGCCAGTCTGTCTGGCCGAGTTCGATCTGGAACAGCTTCTGAGTGTGGTCGAGGAAGAGTTCTTACGGATCGAGCCTCCGCCCCGTTTTCCTGCAGTACGACGGGATTTGGCGCTCGTGGTTCCGGAGGCCGCTCCGGTCGCTGAGCTGCTCGAGGCCATCAGACAAGCTGGGGGACCGCTGCTCGGACAGGTTGAGCTTTTCGATCTGTTCCGTGGGGAAGAACTGCCACAGGGGCATAAATCGTGCGGTGTTGGGCTGGTCTTTCGTTCTCCGGATCACACCCTGACCGATACTGAAGTAGACCAAGTCGAGGCCAGCATTATTCAGCGGTTACAGCGGCTCATCGGGGCGCGGCTGCGGGAATAATTTTCGCTTTACAAGGGGTGCATGGCTTTGGTAGGCTCTCAACCGGGTAAGGGTTGCCACTGCGGAGACCTCATGCCGGCGTACTCTTCAGACCAGGACCGGACAATGCTTGCCGAAAAACTGGAGAAACTGGAAGGTCGGGTGAGGTTGGTGGTTGCGCTTGTGGCGAAGCTCAAGGGAGAGAAGGTAGTGCTGGAGCAGCGGGTAGAGGAGTTACAGGCGGTGATCAAGGCGCGGGTGGAACAGGCTGGAGCGCTCGAGGCCGTACGAAAGAAGGAACAGGAGCAGCTTGTTCGAATGCTGGAGGAGCGTGAGGAGGTTCGACTGAAGGTGGATCACTTGCTGGAGGAGATCGCGCGGATTGAAACCTCCGTTGAATCGGGCGCTTGAGGATCGTATGGAGCAGCTTGTCAATGTCGTGATCCGAGGGGAGCAGTACGCAATTCGTGCTGCAGAAGATCCGTCGTATGTCCGGGAGGTCGCGGCGTATGTGGACGCGAAGCTGAATGGGGTTGTGAAGGAATCTCAGTCGCTCCCACCCACCAAGGCGATCGTGTTGGCCTCACTGAATATTGCGGATGAGCTTTTTAAGGCAGAGGCAGATCGGGAGCGATCCGAGCGAATGGTCGCGGTGAAGTTGGGTACACTATCAGAGCTGTTGGAAACCGCCCTCAAAGAGGGAGCAAGCGGTTCTCAGAGCATTGATCAGGAGTCCGAAGCCAGTGGAGCATAGGTGGAGCAAGAGGGCTGCGGTGCATCGTTGTACGCAGCATGAAATCAGCGAGACCCCCTGCCGTGTTCGTGATGAGGGTACGTGTTTTGAACCAACAGTA
>JAGWRQ010000162.1 GCA_028869615.1 Candidatus Methylomirabilota bacterium
CGGACAGGCCACTTGAAGCTCGATTCCGGTCCTCGCCGCACCGTACAGCCATGAGTGACAGACGTTATTGCCGTCACCGATATAGGCGACCTTCACACCGTGCAGCCTGCCGCACTTTTCTCGAAGAGTGAAGAGATCCGCAAGAATCTGGCATGGGTGGGTTAGGTCGCTAAGCCCGTTAATGACCGGGATCGCCGCGTGGCGGGCCAGCTCTTGCACGGTCCCGTGGGTAAAGGTCCGCGCCACAACCCCATCGACCCATCGCTCAAGATTCTTCGCGACATCCTTGACGGTTTCCCGTGTCCCAAGCTGAATGTCAGTAGGCGCCAAATAGATGGCGCGGCCGCCCAACTGGGCCATGCCGACCTCAAAGGTGACTCGAGTCCTGAGCGACGGCTTCTCGAAGATCATGCCCAGTGTCTTGCCAGCCAACAGTGGGTGGGCGATTCTCTTGCGCTGTTGCGCTTTGAGGTCAGCAGCCAGGACAAACAGCGAGTCGATCTCGGAAGCCGTCAGATCACTGATCGACAGAAGATCCTTTTTCATCACGCTGTCTCCGCCAGGACCAGATCGAGAATGTGCATCGCCTCATCCACCTCTGGCTCGCCGATGATCAGCGGCGGCACGAAGCGCAGGACCTGGTCGCCCGCGGTCAAGATGAGCAGACCGTTTTGCAAGCAACGCTCGGCGATCGGTTTAGCCGGAACCGTAAGCTCCAGTGCAAGCATCAGCCCCTTGCCGCGGGCCTCTTTCACAAAAGGGTATCGCGCGGCCAGTTGCCGCAGGCGTTCGAGGAAGTAGGCGCCGATCTTTGCCGCTCGATCCGGCAACCGCGCGTCGAGGATCTCCGTCAGAACCGCCATAGCGACGGTCGTGACGAACGGGTTGCCGCCGAAGGTCGAGGCATGGCTGCCCGGCGCGAAGGCCCCTGCCGCATCTTCCTTCGCCACCATGGCGCCGATCGGCAGTCCCCCACCTAACCCCTTGGCGAGCGTCATGATATCGGGTTCAATCCGCGAGTACTCATAGGCGAAAAGGCGCCCGGTTCGACCCATCCCCGTCTGCACCTCATCCAGCATCAGGAGGACGTCTCGCTCCGAACAGAGCTGCCGAAGGCCCGGCAGGTAGTCATCATCCGGTACCCTTACGCCCCCCTCGCCTTGGATCGGCTCTACAAGCACGGCACAGGTCCGGGAGTCGATCGCGCGCTCCGCCGCCGGCAGATCGTCGAACGGGATATGCTTGAAGCCCGGCAGGAGCGGCTCAAAGCCCTGGCTGTACTTCGGCTGACCGGTGGCGGTCACCGTCGCCATCGTCCGGCCGTGGAACGAGTCTCGCATGCAGACGATCTCGTATCGGTCTGAGCTCCATCGCGCCTTGGCATAGCGGCGAGCCAGCTTGATAGCCGCTTCATTCGCCTCCGCTCCGCTGTTACAGAAGAAGACCTTGCCGCCGAACGAGTGTTCGCACAGCGCGCGGGCCAACCGAATCTGCGGCTCAATATGGTAGAGGTTCGAGACGTGCAGCAGCGTCTCAGCCTGCCTTCTGATGGCCTCCACAACCTTGGGGTGACAGTGACCCAGGACATCCACAGCGATACCGGCGGCGAAGTCGAGATACGTCTTGCCTTCAGCATCCCACACCCGCACACCACTGCCCTTCACCAGCGCCACCGGGAAGCGGACATAGGTGTTGGCCAGGTAGCGAGCCGCCTGCGCCATCAACTCATCGGTTGTAGACATATGCAACGTTCAAAGTTCGAGGTTCAGGGTTGCAAGCTTGGAACTGGGAACTGTTATCCGATGATCTCCGTACCAACCCCCTCTGAGGTAAAAAACTCCAGCAGAAGAGCATGAGAGATGGTGCCGTTGACGATATGCGTCTTCCCAACCCCCTTGTCCAGCGCCGCGAGACAGGCCTGGACCTTCGGCAACATCCCTCCCGAGATGACGCCATCGGCAATAAGCTGTCTTACACGTTGCCTGCTGAGCGTAGGAATAAGGGCGCCATCCTTATCTAGAATGCCATCGGTGTCGGTCAAAAAGATAAGCTTTTCCGCTTGAAGCGCGGCAGCGATCGCGCCGGCGGCCAGATCGGCATTGATGTTGTACGTCACACCAGCCTCATCTACACCGGTCGGGGCCACCACCGGCGTGAATCCGTCGCGCTCCAGGGCGAGCAGAATCCGCTCATCAACGGCTACAATTTCGCCAACGAACCCCAGATCAATCTCTGATTCGACTGAACCCGCCAAAGACTCAGCGGTTGCCGCCGGACCGGCCTTCTTTGCCCGGATCAACCCGCCATCCTTGCCTGAGAGGCCAACGGCCGATCCGCCGCTGCTGTTGATAAGCGCCACCAGCTCCTGGTTGATCTGGCCCACCATCACCATCTCAACGATCTTCATCGTCTCCCGGTCGGTGACCCGGAATCCGGAGATAAAGGTGGGTTTCAGGCCCGCTCGCTCCATCTCCCTCGTGATCTCCGGGCCGCCGCCGTGGACGACAACCGGATGCATCCCGACGCACCGCATGAGAATGACATCCAGCGCCACCGACCGCTTAAGCGCCTCATCCGTCATCGCCGCGCCGCCGTATTTGATCACGACCGTCTTTCCGGCAAACGTCTTGATGTACGGTAGCGCCTCGATCAGGACCTTCGCCTTGTCGATCCCGCGCTGGACCTCTAACGTCTTCCGCTGTCCCACCATTCACTCCGCTGCGTCCAATCGTTTTTCCTGATGGCCGGACGCTGACCGCTGATCGCTGATCACTGAACTACAGGATATAGCGGCTCAGGTCCTCGCTTTTCACGATCTCCTGAAGTCGCTCCCGAACATACGCGGCATTAATCGTCACCTGGGCTCCATGCATGGCAGGCGCCTCAAACGAAATCTCGTCCAGCAGCCGCTCCAGAATGGTGTAGAGGCGGCGGGCGCCGATATTCTCCGTCGCTTGATTGACGGCGCTGGCGGTGGAGGCGAGCTCTTGTACAGCGTCGTTCGTAAAATCCAGCTTTACCTCCTCCGTACCCAGAAGGGCGACATACTGCTTGATCAGGGCATTCTGCGGCTCTGTGAGAATCCTGACGAAGTCGTCCTGCGTGAGGCTGGCCAGCTCTACGCGCAGCGGGAAGCGCCCCTGCAGCTCCGGAATCAGGTCCGACGGTTTGGAGACATGGAACGCCCCGGCCGCGATAAACAAGATGTGATCAGTCCGCACCAAGCCGTACTTGGTGTTGACCGTGCACCCCTCGACAATCGGTAGGAGGTCGCGTTGTACACCCTGGCGCGAGACATCCGGCCCGTGACTCGACTCGCGGCCGGCGATCTTATCGATCTCATCCAGGAAGATGATCCCGGAGTCCTCGACGCGGCGGACTGCCTCCGACCTCACCTCGTCTACATCGATAAGCTTGTCGGCCTCTTCCTGGGCGAGGATCCGCTGGGCTTCGCGGATCTTGACCTTGCGTCGCTTGGTCCGCTGGGGCAACAGGTTTCCCAGCATCTCCTTCATGTTGATGTCCATCCCCTCCATGCCGGCGCCGCTGAAGATCTCTACCATCGGCATGGCTCGATCCTTGACCTCCAACTCCACGGTCCGGTCGTCCAGCTTCCCCTCGTGCAGCCGCTTCCTGAGTTTCTCGCGAGTCTCTGCTGCCGAGGTGGCCGTCGTCGTGTCGGAGGTTTGCTCGACGCCCGGGGTCGTCGGCATCCTGCTGACGGGAAACAGCAGGTCCAGGAGCCGCTCTTCCGCCAGCTCCCTCGCCCGCTCCTGGACGGTCTTGGTCTTTTCTTCTTTTACCATGCTTACCGCCAGCTCGGTCAGATCTCGCACCATCGATTCGACGTCGCGTCCGACGTAGCCCACCTCAGTGTATTTGCTGGCCTCTACCTTGATGAACGGCGCATCAACCAGCTTGGCGAGACGGCGGGCGATCTCAGTCTTGCCCACACCGGTCGGGCCGATCATGATGATGTTCTTTGGCGCCACCTCATCCCGCAGCTCCGCCGGCAGCTTCTGCCGCCGCCATCGATTGCGCAGCGCGATAGCGACGGCCCGTTTGGCTTCCCTTTGACCGATGATATATTTATCAAGCTCGGCCACAATCTGTCGCGGTGTCAACTGTTCCATAGATACCTCACCGAACCCCCTCATCTTCATCCTCTCTCCCGGCAGCGGGGGAGAGGAGATATTATTATCTCCTCACTCCTCAGGGCAGAGAGAACTTCCTTTTGTGTTCCCCTCGCCCCCTTTTGGTGGGGGGAGAGGGTCAGGGTGAGGGGAACGTTTACAGAATGTTCTACAACTCTTCAATCGTGATCGTATCGTTCGTATAGACGCAGATTGAGGCGGCGATCTTCATTGCCTCCTCGGCGATCTTTCTTGCATCAAGCTCTGAAAAGCCGACCAGGGCTCGAGCCGCAGCGGCCGCGTATTGCCCCCCTGAGCCGATGCCAATCACTCCGTCGTCGGGCTCGATCACATCCCCCGTTCCCGAGATGACCAGCGAATGCTCCCTGTCGACCGCCACCAACAGCGCCTCTAATCGGCGCAGAGCCCGGTCGGTGCGCCAATCCTTCGCCAACTCAACCGCGGCACGCGGCAGGTTGCCGCTGAACGCCTCCAGCTTCGCCTCAAACCTCGATTGGAGGGCAAACGCATCGGCGGCAGCGCCGGCAAAACCGGCGATCA
>JAGWRQ010000163.1 GCA_028869615.1 Candidatus Methylomirabilota bacterium
GTGTATGTGATCAAGTCCGGGACCGTCGAGGTGCTGCAGAAGGGGCCGGATGGTACGGACCAGGTGGTCGCCCATCTGCAGTCCGGGGACCACTTCGGAGAGATCGCCATGATCCAAAAGATGCCACGAACGGCCACTATCCGGACGGTCTCCGCGGTACACGCCTACAGGTTGAACCCGAACAGCTTCGTGGCCCTGTATACCCACCTCCCAGGATTTCGGGATCACTTCAAGCAAGTGATGGAATCCCGTCTGAAGGACCTTGAGTTGCGCCGCTGACACTGCATCGGCGACAGCCCAGAACCGGCCCCCGAATAGGAATCATTGACCGGAGACAGTGTATCAACTTAGAATACATGCGCCACAGTGCCGTCCATCGTTCCACAACCAGATAGCACCAGAGGAGACCATGCGTGTTCAGGCGTTAGGCTGTTTCGGGAGTGAAGCGTACGGCTGCCAACCGACCTCTCTGTTGGTTAACGGCCGGCTGTTACTCGATGCCGGATCTGTGACCGCCAGCCTTTCCCTTGACGCCCAGGCCACTATCGATCACATTCTGATTACCCACGCCCACATCAGCCATGTGATTGGACTGGCCTATCTGACGGACAATCTCTTTGGGGTCCGATCGCGCCCTCTCGAGGTCTGGAGCATTCCGCCGGTTATTGACCAGTTGAAGGCGCACCTCTTCAACGGAACGCTTTGGCCCGACTTCAGCATTCTCCCGTCCCCGTTGCGTCCCACTTTGTCTTTCCATGAACTGGTGGAAGGCCGCCCGCACCAGATAGGCCAGTACGAGGTGACGGCAGTGGGGGTGCACCACACGGTTGAGACGGCGGGTTATGCGATCTCTGATGGCGCGTCGGCTATCCTCTATCAAGGGGACAGCGGTCCGACTACCGAGCTTTGGCGCCTAGCCAACCGGACGGTCAATCTGGATGCCGTCATTGTCGAGACCACATTTCCTAACCGATTTAGCGATCATGCCATCCGGACAGGCCACCTGACACCGGAGTTGTTGAGGGCCGAATTGGCCCAGCTCAAGGTCCAGACATCGGTCTATGCTCAGCACATGAAACCCCAATACTTCTCGGAGATTGTGGGAGAGCTTGCCGCGCTTTCCGATCCGCCGGTCTTGCCTCTCGACCAGGGAAAAACGTACAGCTTCGGCGCCCCCTAATCGCCCTTGCCCTTTGCGATCTCCGTTGTCCCGGCGGGCTTCTCGGTGATGGCGCTCCTGGCGATCTCAACCGTGACATTTTCGGCAATCCTCACCTTGACCCGGTTGTCCTCACCGAACTTCACGATCGTCCCGTACAAGCCTCCAGTCGTCACGATCTGATCGCCGGTCTTTAGATTAGCGATCATATCCTTTTGCTCCTGCTGCTTCTTGTGCTGGGGGCGAATCATCAAGAGATAAAAGACAAGGAATATCAGTAGTGGAGGGAGGATAGTCGCAAGCATCCCTGCGGTTCCACCTCCGGATGGAGCCCCCCCCTGTTGCGCATACGCTATTTCCATTTTCTGACCTCCTCGTAGTCGTGTTCGGTTATGCTACAGTGTCGTCGCGACTCAACATGCTGGCCGTCTCAAGAAATCTTGTCCGGAATCCGGCAAGGCTCCCATCTTCGATAGCCTGGCGAATCTGCTGCATAAGCGTAAGATAGAAATGAAGGTTGTGAAGCGTGTTCAAGCGCAGTCCAAGGATCTCGCGGGCCACAAAGAGGTGCCGGAGATAGGCGCGGGAGAAGTGCCGGCAGGTGTAACAATCACAGGCGGGATCGAGCGGCCTTTCGTCCGACGCATATGCCGCCCCCTTGATGTTGATTCGGCCCTCGCTGGTGAACAGGCTTCCGGTCCTGCCGTGCCGGGTAGGCATCACACAATCGAACATATCTACTCCCCGCATCACGCTTTCCACGAGGTCCTCCGGCGTTCCGACCCCCATCAGATAGCGAGGCCGATCGATGGGCAGGAGTGGCGTGACATGCGCGACGGTCTCGTACATCACGGCTTTTGCCTCGCCGACGGCGAGTCCGCCCAATGCGTAGCCGTCAAAGCCGATCTTCTGCAGGGCTGTTGCGGCCTGCTCCCGGAGCGCCTTGTCGGTCCCTCCCTGCAGGATGCCGAATAACGCCGGTTGTCCATCGGGATGAGCCGCCCGAGACCGTTCTGCCCACTTGAGCGTCAGCTCCAGCGACCGCTGAAGGTAGTCGGTGGTTGAGGGATAGGGGGCACACTCGTCAAGCGGCATAATGATATCCGCCCCAAGGGCTTCTTGGATTTCGACAGCCAGCTCCGGCGAGAGAAAGTGAAGTGATCCGTCAAGGTGGGATCGAAAGCTCACCCCCTCTTCCGAGATCCGTCGTAATGAAGCCAAACTGTAGACCTGGAACCCCCCGCTGTCGGTGAGGATCGAGCCGGGCCACGCCATGAAACGATGCAAGCCGCCCAACTCCTTAATGAGTCGGTGGCCGGGACGCAGGTAGAGGTGGTAGGTGTTGCATAGGACCAACTGCACCCCTTCGACCTCCAGTTCATGGGGTGTGAGCGCCTTGACCGCGCCTCCCGTCCCACAGGGCATAAACGCGGGGGTTTCCACCGTGCCGTGGGGCGTCCTCAGCCGCCCTCGCCGCGCGCCTGTTGCAGCATCGATCTTCAGCAGCTCAAAAGTCACAGCGTTTTCTCAAAAGCCGTCAGCCTTCAGCTTTCAGTTCGATCAGAATCTACAGAGCGCCGATCGCTGAAGGCTGCCTGGCTACCTTATCACACAATCAACATCGCGTCGCCGTAGGAATAGAAGCGATAGCGCAGGGCGATGGCCTCGCGATACGCGGCCAACATGGTTTCCCGACCTGCGAAGGCGGAAACCAGCATCAAGAGGGTAGAGCGAGGCAGATGAAAATTGGTAATCATGGCGTCGATACACTTATAACGATAGCCCGGGTAGATGAACAGGTCCGTGACGCCGGCTCCAGACCTCACATCGCCATCGACCGCGGCATGCTCCAGGGCCCGGACAGTTGTCGTTCCAACCGCGATCACCCTTCGCCTCTCTCTCTTTGCGGTCTTGACCGCCAGGGCCGTCTGTTCCGGAATGATGTAGCGCTCCGACTCCATCCAATGTTGAGCAACCTGCTCCACCCGAACAGGACGAAACGTGCCGGGGCCGACATAGAGGGTGATCGGAGTCACGGTAACTCCCTGCCGTATGAGCGTTTCAATCAATTCCGACGTGAAGTGGAGGCCGGCTGTGGGCGCCGCGATGGCCCCTTCGTGCTTTGCGTATACCGTCTGGTACCGCTCGCGATCGAGAAGTATAGGGTCTACACCCTCTACCCTATACCCTCTACCCTGTCTTTTGATGTACGGCGGAACCGGCATCTGACCGAAGCGCCACAGGAGGTCGACGAGTCGTCCGTCATGCGCGAGCTTGAGTAGGTGGCGTCCCTCGCCGCGTTTTTCTATCACCTCGGCCGTGATCGTATCATCGGCCAAGGCAAGGCGGTCGCCGATCCGAACCTGCCTGGACGGCTTGATTAAGGCCTCCCAGTAGTTGGCTTCAACTTCCAGAAGCAGTAGAGCCTCGATGGGTTGCCGCCGCTCGGATCGACCGAAGAGCCTAGCGGGGGTCACCTTCGTCTCATTGATGACCAGCAGGTCTCCCCGAACGAGGTATTCCGGAAGGTTTCGGAAGACCCGATCGTGCAGGGCGCCTGTGCTTCGATCCAGGACCAGGAGACGCGAGCGATCGCGCTCGTGAGCGGGTGCCTGGGCAATCAGCTCGGGGGGTAGCGTATAATCAAAATCGGCTGTGCGAAGGGAACTAGACACGGAAGGAGTCAGCTCCTGGCGGCATCGTCGCCGCTCACCGGCGGCGAAATAATGAAAAGAGTATGGTCAGGAGGATGCTCAACAGTATTGAGGTAGTAAGAGGGAAATAGAATGAGAAGTTCTTTCGTTGGACATAGATATCCCCCGGCAGCTTCCCAATGAAAGGGACCTTTCCGATGAACAGGATGAGTCCCCCTACGGCGGCCAGAACGAGGCCGAACAGGATCAACATCCTGGCGAATGAATCCAGCCCCTGCACTATCCTACCGCCTCCAGCGACACCAAGCGCCCACACACTACCCGTGCCACAAGTCGCCCTGTAGCTCGGCCGGCCGGGGGAGCTTGAAGTGATCGAAGGCCAGGCGAGTGACGGTGCGGCCCCTTGGAGTCCTGGCCAGAAACCCTTGCTGGATCAAAAACGGCTCGTAGACGTCCTCGATTGTCTCTTTTTCCTCTCCCACAGCGACCGCGATCGTTTCGATTCCCACCGGCCCGCCGGCAAACTTTTCGATGATGGTGTACAGGATCCGCCGATCCATCTCGTCGAACCCGTTGGTGTCCACCTCGAGCCGTTCCAGCGCGCTCTGTGCGACTTCACGGGTGATGACGCCATCCCCCAGCACCTGGGCGAAATCTCTGACGCGCCGCAGCAGACGATTGGCGACGCGAGGCGTTCCACGGGAACGCCTCGCGATTTCCCACGCGCCGTCCTCGATGATCGACACCCCCAGGATCTTTGCCGACCGCAGGACGATCCTGAAGAGGTCAGTCTCATCGTAAAAATCCAGGCGCTGGACCACACCGAACCGGTTGAGCAAAGGCGAGGCCAGAAGCCCGGCGCGAGT
>JAGWRQ010000164.1 GCA_028869615.1 Candidatus Methylomirabilota bacterium
TTTCTGGGCAGGCAGGCGACCGTAGCAGACAACGCATCGCGTCGAAGAGATAGAGCATGACGACCCCCCCCTCCAAGAACGTCAAGCTCGGCTTCTGGTGGTTTGCATCCGCTGGTCTCATGGCTCTCCTGCTGTTGCCATCGGTGCGGCACACGTGGTTCAGCCACTATGGACGCCGTTGGCTCTACATTCTGTCGTTTTCTTTCTGCGTCAGCTACCTACTCCTGCCGTTTGCCAGGATGATCGCGCTTCGACTGAAGATCCTCGACTACCCGTCCAATCGGAAGATCCATACAGACCCGACGCCCTTGTTGGGCGGCATCCCGATCTTCATTGCCTTCACTGGCGGGATCCTGGTCAATTCCATCCTGGACCAAGAGATGGGGTTCATCCTGCTCGGCGCGGCTCTCATGACCCTGACGGGGCTGCTCGACGATGCCTTCACCCTGTCGGCTCGACTCAAGCTCTTCTGTCAGCTCCTGGCAACCGTCATCGTTATCCTCGCCGGCGTGCAACTGACCCTCTTCCCTCCTGTGTGGTGGGGCTGGGTCGGCAACCTCTTCTTGACGGTTCTCTGGGTGACGGGGATTACCAATGCGCTGAACTTCATGGATGGGATGGACGGGCTGGCGACCGGTCTTAGCGTCATCACCGCCGGCTTCATGGGGATCGTCGCCTTCCAGACCAACCAGCCCCTCATGGGGTGGTTGTCCGCGGCGATGGTCGGGAGCTGCCTGGGCTTCCTCCCGTACAACTTTCGTCGAAAGGCACCGGCGAGCATCTTCCTTGGAGACGCCGGCAGCACCTTCCTCGGGTTCACATTGGCCAGCCTGGCCGTCAAGGGCAACTGGGCGGAGAACTCGATTATCGACATTGTCGCGCCGATCCTCATCTTTGGCGTCCTGATCTTCGACATGATCCACCTGACAGTGGACCGGATCGCGTCGGGGCAGGTGAAAGACTTCAAGGGCTGGCTGGAGTACGTGGGCCAGGATCACCTGCACCACCGTATTGCCGCGCTGCTTCATAGCCCCCGACAGAGTGTCCTGTTCATCTACTTACTGAGCATCTGTCTTGGGCTTTCGGCCATTGCCTTGCGCAATGCCCGCACGGTGGATGCGTTCATTCTGATCCTACAGGCCGCCATCATCGTTGTGATCGTGACCATCCTCGAACGAAAAGGGAATAAGCGGCGCCGGTAATTCCCACTGAGCCGGCAGCCTTTTCAGGAGCGGCCGGTATGCGAGGTCGGATGAATGGCCACATTTCCGTTGACAGGTGACGACGGCCATTGCCATGATATACGCTGGCTGAAGAGGTGGCAGCAGTCATGACTTGCGGTGCATTACGATGGCCTCACGAATCCTACATCTGAAAGAGCGTATCTCGCGGCGAGACTACACGGTCGGCATCATCGGCCTGGGGTATGTCGGGCTGCCGGCTGCCTTGCGTTTCTGGGAGGTAGGTTTCCGAGTGCTGGGGTTCGACATCGACCCCCACAAGGTCAAGCGGCTCAGCGCCGGCGAGAGCTACATCCAGCACCTCCCGGCAGATCGAGTAGCCTCCCTGTCCCGCTCGGATCGGTTTGAAGCTACCACCGATTTCACTCGCCTTGGAGAGGCCGACGCGCTGCTCGTCTGCGTCCCGACGCCCTTGACGCGCCATCGAGACCCGGACCTCCAGTACGTGACACAGACTGCCGACGCCATTGCCCGGACCCTGCGAGTCGGCCAGCTCATCTGCCTGGAGAGCACTACCTACCCCGGCACCACGGAGGAACTCCTCCTGCCGCGCTTTGAGGCGAAGGGACTGAGGGTTGGGGAGGACTTCTTTCTTGTCTTCTCGCCGGAGCGAGAGGACCCAGGGAACACGCGCTTCGGACTGGCCACCATTCCCAAGGTCCTCGGAGGGGTGTCGGATGCCTGTAGCGAGTTGGGGGAGGCGCTTTACACGACGATTGCACCCACCATAGTCCGGGTCGCCTCTCCCAGGGTAGCCGAAATGACCAAGCTCCTGGAGAATATCTACCGAGCCGTAAACATCGCGTTGGTCAATGAGCTCAAGATACTCTCGGACCGCATGGGGATCGACATCTGGGATGTCATCGCCGCCGCCGCCACCAAACCCTTCGGCTTTCAGGCCTTCTATCCGGGACCAGGCCTTGGAGGGCACTGTATCCCCATCGATCCCTTCTATCTCACCTGGAAGGCCCGCGAGTACGGCATGACGACCCGCTTTATCGAACTGGCCGGTGAGATCAACCACGCCATGCCGGTCTGGGTGGTGGGGAAGGTTGTGGACGCGCTGAACAGGAAGGGCAAATCGCTGAACGGCGCCAACGTCCTGGTCCTGGGTGTGGCATACAAACCGGACATTGACGATCAACGGGAGAGTCCGGCCCTGGAGATCCTGTCGTTGCTGCGACAGCAGGGCGCTCAGGTGAATTACTCAGATCCTTATGTCCCGCGGTGCCATAGCCACCGACACTATCCCGGCCTGAATCTGACCGCCCTGCCCTTCACCGCCGAAACGCTCGAAGCCCAAGACGTCGTGATTCTTGTGACGAACCATACAGCCTTCGATCTCGACCTGATTCGGTGTCACGCCCGGCTCATCGTGGATACGCGCAACGCCTTCAAGGGGATTCCTCCGGACAAAGTGATTAAAGCGTAACCAGAGGGCGCTCGGGGGCCTGCCTCTTCGTAGTGGCTGGGGGGCAAGGATTCGAACCTCGATAAGCAGATCCAGAGTCTGCCGTCCTACCGTTGGACGACCCCCCATCAAAAATGAACGTCCAAAGGATGCCCTTTGGACGTTCACACTATCTAAAAACAGCAGAGAAAAGTCAAGGTGAAAAACGGTGAGATTGCTTCGCTACGCTCGCAATGACCACGAGGTGTTGCAGGATGCGATGGTGTGTCATGAGCCGGTCCCATCCGAGTTGCTTTGTAGGCTTTCGTGCAGCGTCTGAAGCCTCATCATTTCGAACGCCTTGGTCCCGCTTGGCATATTCATGACGACTCGATCACCGGCCTGCTTGCCGATGAGGCTTCGCCCGATCGGAGAGGCCACCGAAATCCAGCCACGCGCGCTGTCCATCAGCTCGGGAAAGACCAAGGTGTAGACACATTCCTCCCCACTCTCTTCGTCCACAAGATGGACGGTGCTGCCCAGGGCGACGCGGTCCTTCGGGATCGCTCTCAGGTCGATCTTGCTGATCTCCGCTATCCGCTGTTGCAGAAAGGCCATCCGGGCCTTGACAAAGCCCTGCCGGTCCTTGATCGTTTCGTACTCACCGCTCTCCCGCAGATCACCCAACTCCCTGGCGGCTTGAATCTTCTTCGGTATCTCCAACCTGAACTCTCGATCGAGCTTGTTGAACTCTTGCCGAAGCCCATGAAGCAATGCCTCAATCTTCATCCTTCCTCCTCCAGTGCTTCTTCTACCCGACGTCGCACGGCTTCCCATCCCATCAACTCCATAATCGGGAAGATGGGGGGACTGACGGTTTTTCCGGACAGCGCAACCCTGAACGGCTGGGCCAAATCGACCAGCTTCAGACCGAGGGCCGCCGCCCTCGTCCGGAACAGCGACTCCAGGGTGGCGGCAGTAAAGGTCGGCAGCGCCTCAATCTCCGATAATAGCGCTCGGACCCTTTCTTTTGCCTCCGTAGTCAGAACTTTTCTGACCGCCGATTCGTCGCGCTCAATCTTCCCGTCGAACACGAACCTGGACGAGGACGCGAGTTCCGTCAAGGTCCTAGCCCGTTCCTGAAACAGGCAGGCCACCCGCTGCAACCGCTCTTCGCCCATTCCGGCCAGCTCGTCCCGACTTACGCCGGCCGCTTCCCAGAAGGGCCTGAGCAACGCCGTCAGCCGATCAGCGGCGGCCTGCTTGATGTACTGGCCATTCAGCCACTCCAGCTTGACCGGGTCGAAGACTGCGGGCGTCTTACCCACCTTTTCGAGGCTGAAGCGCCTGACTAACTCGTCTTGAGTGAAAATCTCCTGATCGCCGTGAGACCAGCCAAGCCGCACCAGGTAGTTCACCATCGCCTCAGGCAGGTAGCCCATCTGCTGGTAGGCCAAGACCGACGTAGCCCCATGTCGTTTCGAGAGGCGAGAGCGATCGGGCCCCAGGATCATCGGAATATGGGCGAAGCGCGGGATTGAGAGACCCAGCGCCTCATAGAGTGTGATCTGACGTGGCGTATTGGAAATATGGTCGTCGCCCCTGATAACGTGCGTAATGTCCATCAGCACGTCATCTACCACGACAGCGAAGTTGTACGTCGGCATCCCGTCGGAGCGAAGGAGGATGAAGTCGTCCAGATCACCGGTCTCGAAGCGAATGGGGCCGTGAACGAGGTCCGCAATTTCGATGCTCCCCTCCTCCCCGACCAGCAGGCGGACGACGGCGCCTTTTCCGCCCGCTCCCGCCGCGTCGTTGCCCCGCTCACGGCAGCGGCCGTCGTACTTCGGAGAGGTCCCAGCCGCAAGCGCCGCCTTGCGCCGCGCCTCCAGCTCTTCCGACGTACAGGTACAGTAGTAGGCCTTCCCC
>JAGWRQ010000165.1 GCA_028869615.1 Candidatus Methylomirabilota bacterium
TGGCTAGAGGACAGATCGATTCGGAAGGTGGTGGTCGTACCGAAGAAGCTGGTGAATATTGTGACCGGGGGAGTCCAATGAGGGCGATCGTGTGCATGGCGGTACTTCTGGCGTTGGCGGGATGCGGCTATCGGCCGGTAGGTTCTGGAGAAGTGAGCGCTCTTCAGCTATCCGTCAAGACGATCAGCATCGGAATAGTCAAGAATCGAACCCTCCGTCCTACCATTCAGCCGACCCTAAGAGATGCGCTGATTCGCAGGCTTGCGGTCGACGGCCGGATCAAAGTTGTAGAGGAGGGCGCCGACGCCGTGTTGGAAGGGGCGATTGAAGGGTTCGGCGAAGAGCCGCTTGCCTTTAGTTCCGCGGATACGGCCAAGCGTCTGCGAATGAGCATTTCGTTTTCCTTTACGGTGAAAAAACGGCTGGAGGATAAGGTATTGCTTCGAGACGGCGTGACGGGTGTTGCCTATTACTTTACCGGGACAGGCCTCGCTGAGACCAGGACGGCCGAGGATGAGGCAACGCTTCGGGCGGTGACGGACCTTGCCGAGCAGGTAGTCAGTCGACTACTGGATGGGGTGTGATGGGGCGCTGGGTCAAGCGAAGCCACTCCGTTGCCGAACAGGTCCGTAAGGGAGAGGTTGCGCCGATCTATTGTTTCTATGGAGAGGAGGAGTACCGTCGGGAACAGGCGCTGAACCAGCTCCTTGACGCATTGCTGGCGGAGGGCGCGAGAGACCTGAATCTCGACCAGATCCGACCTGGGGAGGCGGGGACAGGATCGATCCTGGGGAGCGCTCGGACCCTGCCGTTTCTGGCGCCGCGTCGGGTTGTCCTGATTCGAGGCGTCGAGGAGCTCTCGCGGGAGCAGCAAGAGGATCTGCTCGCCTATCTGAACGATCCCTGTCCCACAAGCTGCCTTGTGCTGGCGGCGACGCGTCTTGACCTCAGGACACGATTGGCCGCGGCATTACAGAAGAAAGGCGTGCTCCTCCGCTTTGATCGCCTGGAGGCAGATTCACTGAAGGAGTCGCTTGTGACGGCGGCTAAAGAGCATGGCGTACGGCTGCAGCCGGAAGCGATCAGCCTGCTCATAGCGCTGGTGGGCGACGATTTCCGGCAGTTGATCTACAACGTGGAGAAAGCAGCGCTTTTCGTTGGAGAGCGCGAGGAGATCAGCGCGAAGGATATTGAAGCCTTGGTTGGTGAGACCCGAGTGCGATCGATCTTCCAGCTGACCGATGCTGTATCAAGCAGGAACCTGGATATTACCCTTCGTTGTCTGACCAGTCTATTAGAAAGCGGGGAAGAGCCACTGGCCATTATCGGGATGCTCGCTCGCCAGATTCGCCTGCTGGTTCGAGCAAAATCGCTTCAAGAGCAGTCGGTCCCGGTCAGCAGGATGACCCATGAATTTCATCTGCCGCCCCGCGTCGTCACTGCGCTGGCGGAACAGGGCGCCTCGCGTTCCTGGCGGCAGCTATCGGGCGCCCTTCAGTCGCTTGCAGAGGCCGACCTGACCATCAAGACGGGGAGAGCGGCAGCCCCTATGGTTTTGACCGGATTAGTCTGGAACCTCTGTCGGGCGTGAGGCCTACGACGGTTGCGGGAGGGCGTGGAGCTGGCGAGCAAGCCGTGACTTATAGCGGGCCGCGGCGTTCTTGTGGATAAAGCCTTTGCCGGCGGCTCGATCAATGAACGGCACCGCCTGCATGAATGCCTTTTCCGCAGCATCGCGGTCACGCTCCTCAATCCCCGCTCGTACCTTCTTGATGACGGTCTTCAAGGTACTCTTTGCCGCGCGATTGCGCAACCGTCGCTTCTGGCTTTGCCTCATGTGCTTCTGTGCTGACTTGGTTATTGGCATCGTTTCATTTCTCCTGTGTGACGTGTCATCTCTATCTAGCTCTCGTATACGGAAGGGTCCACCGCGCTGCTCATTAGAATGGAGCGGCGCGCACTTGTCAAGGAATTTCTGATGGAACAGGAACATCCCGGGAAGATCGCGCGGGCGGCCGGTGTGGTGAGTGGGGCCACCCTGTTGAGCCGTATTCTTGGCTTTCTCCGCGATCTGATCATTGCCAAGGCGTTCGGCGCCGGAACCGCAACCGATGCCTTCTTTGCGGCCTTCCGCATTCCCAACATGTTGCGGGAGCTGTTGGGGGAGGGGGCCCTCTCGGCCGCGTTTATCCCGGTTTTCACCGAATCGTTCAGAACGCGTGGACGGGAGGGCGCCTGGCGATTGGCGTGGACTGTTTTGACTCTACTCGCGCTGCTGCTTGTAGCGATCGCCATCGCCGGCATGCTGCTCGCGCCATGGTTGATCAGACTCATCGCCCCCGGTTTCCACACTATCCCGTCAAAATTTGATCTGGCAATCTATCTCACCAGGATGATGTTTCCGTATATCCTATTTATCGGGGTGGCGGCGCTCTTCATGGCGATTCTCAATTCGCAGGGCCACTTCGCCACACCGGCGCTGTCGCCCAGTGTGCTCAATATCGCCATGATCGGCTGCGCCCTGTATCTGACGCCTTATGTAGACCCACCGATCGTGGCGCTGGCTATCGGCGTTCTCATCGGAGGCGTAGGCCAGCTTCTGATCCAGATTCCGGCCATTTGGAGACGCAGTAGGGGCGCGCGATGGGGCATCGATGTTGGCGATCCTGCCGTCGGGCGGATCACACGTCTCATGGCACCAGGAGTCGCGGGGCTTGCCATTACGCAGGTCAATGTGTTTATCGGCACCTTGCTCGCCTCGCTGATGGGGGAAGGTGGGATTTCGGTCCTGTACTATGCCTTCCGACTGATCCAGCTTCCGATCGGTCTTTTCGGCGTGGCGATTGCCACGGCCGCCTTCCCCACCATGGCCAGGCAGGCGGCCAACCGTTCCCTTGGTGAAGTTGGGGCCACGGTGGCCTACGCTATCCGCCTTGTTCTCTTCGTCACGCTCCCATCTATGGTGGGCCTGATGGTGTTCAGGATTCCGATCATCCAGCTCCTCTTTGAGCGGGGTGCATTTGATCGGACCGTAACCCTCGCAACCGCTGAGGTCGTGCTGTTCTACGCCTTTGGCCTTGGGGCCTATGTGTCGAACCGTATTCTCGTGCCGGCCTTCTACTCGCTTCAGGATACGGCGACCCCGGTCAAGATCGGCATGGTGGCCGTTATGGTCAACATTGCCTCGTCTCTCCTCCTGATGCGACCCCTGGGGCTTGCAGGCTTGGCGCTGGCGACGGCCCTCTCGTCCTTCGTGAACCTGGGTCTGCTGCTGACAGCCCTGCGGCGGCGTCTGGGGCAGTTCCCCAGCTTAGGCTTCCGTTCGCTCGCGCAGGTGGGCGGGGCTGCCGCGCTCATGGCTCTGGTCGGCGTATTGCTCCTCCATCTCCGTGATCCGCTGACGGTTGAGCCGTCGCTTCGTCGTGCTGTGGTGCTCACCTTTGAGCTGGTTATCAGTGTAACCGCATTCGTTGTAGCCGCCGCCTGCATGGGTTCTGAGGAACTGAGAGGCTTGCTGCGGTGGTTCATTGGCTGGAGGCGACGGGTCGGAGGAGTACCATCTGGGGAAGATTTTCATTGACGGTAAGAGGGGGATATGCTAGAAAAGCTAAGGAAAAGCAGGTAGATAGACTGAGGCTGAAGGTTCTCAGCCTGAGCGTTCATTGTGGGTAAGGAGACGTGAGCATGAAATTGACAGGATCGGAGATATTGCTGAGAAGCCTGGCCGAGGAGGGCGTTGATACGGTCTTCGGTATTCCGGGCGGCGTGATCCTGCACACCTATGACGTTCTGACCGATCCCGCCGTTGCCTCGAAGATCCGACACATTCTTTGCCGTCATGAGCAGGGTGCGACTCACGCCGCGGAAGGATACTATAAGGCCAGCGGCAAGGTGGGGACGGTCATGGTCACCTCCGGACCCGGAGCCTGCAATACCGTTACAGGTGTCACCGATGCCCTGCTGGATTCAATGGCCATTGTGGTCTTTACCGGTCAGGTGCCAACAACGGCCATGGGCTGCGACGCCTTTCAGGAGGCCGATGTCGTCGGTACTACGCGCACCTGCACCAAGCACAACTTCCTTGCCCTCAAGACCGAGGACATCCCTCGGGTCGTGAAGGAGGCGTACTACATCGCCCGCTCCGGCCGACCAGGGCCGGTGCTGGTGGACCTTCCAAAGAACGTGATTATGGGACGCGCAGAGTATCGCGGCCATCCGCAAGAGCTGAATATCCGCGGGTACAAGCCGACGACGCAAGGCCATGCCGGCCAGATTAAGCGAGCGGTCGAATTGATGAGAACCGCCAAGCGGCCGCTGATATACGGTGGCGGCGGGCTCATTCACTCTGAGGCGTTCGACGAGCTCCGCGAGTTGGTCGATATGACCCAGATCCCGGTTGTGCTGACGTTGATGGGGTTAGGCGCCTTCGACACATCCGATCCGCGCTGGCTCGGCATGGTGGGCATGCACGGAACCTACTGGTCGAATATGGCGATGATACATTGCGACCTGATGAT
>JAGWRQ010000166.1 GCA_028869615.1 Candidatus Methylomirabilota bacterium
CTGAATGAAGCGGGAGAGGAATACCCTATCGTGATGGGCAGCTACGGGATCGGAGTGGCGCGCATCGCGGCGGCGGCGGTCGAGCAGCACCATGACGACCAGGGAATCGTCTGGCCTGCGGCTCTCGCGCCGTTCCAACTCCATCTACTGCCGGTCAACATGCGTGATCAGAAGACGACGGAGTTGGCGGAGACGCTCTATGTCCAACTTCAGCAGGAAGGGATCGAGACCCTCTACGATGACCGTGATGAACGAGCCGGTGTCAAGTTCAAGGACGCGGATCTGCTCGGACTGCCCCTTCGAATGACTGTGGGGACCAGAGCCGTCAGGGAGGGAATGGTTGACTTGAAGATACGAAAGACCGGCGAGGAGCTACAGGCCCCGCTCTCGGAAGCGGTCTCCAGGGCGAAATCCCTCCTTTCCCGCCTCACCAATTAGCGACACCAAAAGCAGACCCCCCATGAGAACAGATCTCCAATGGGGGGTCATGACCTTACGCTGATTCGGCTATAGACTACAGCCTGACGACGTTAGCGGCCTGCTGGCCCTTCGGCCCCTCCACGACGTCAAACTCCACTTCCTGGCCCTCTGCCAGCGTCTTGAAGCCATTGCCCTGGATAGCCGAATAATGGACGAACAGGTCGCCACCCTCAGATCGCTCGATAAAGCCGTATCCCTTAGCCTCATTAAACCATTTGACTTTCCCGGTGCCTCGCACGTCCTCACCTCCCTTCTGTAGACCCTCAACGCTCCTTCGCCGTCGAGTCGCTTCCTTTATCCCTTAAGGCCCCGGGCCTTCGCATACAAAAACCGCGGCCTCGCATTTCGCAGAAGCCTACGGTCCCTTAGCAGTCCCGACAAGCCACGCCTATCCTCGGAAGCGGCGAAAATCTATCGTATCCTCCGGATACTGTCAAGCGATTTTTGCGGGCGGATACCAATGCAGGAAGGATCGCTACAACGGGCAACCAACCGCGGGGAATAACTGTTACATCAGCCGGGGGGAGAGTCAACGAGTCCTTGCCCTCAGTCAGGCCGGTTTCTTCCGCCTACCGTTCATATAGTATTTGATGCCGCCCACCAAGGCGCAAAGAGCCAGCAACGAGCCAGCCACCTGGAACCCCAGATTTGACAAGAACCAGGGAAGGCGACTCTGCGCCCTTACCGGCAGCCCCACAGTGAACGGGAAGCTGTAGGTAGGATTAACAGCACGCATCTCAGCTTCTGTCGGCTCGGTCCCGGGCCCGTGGGTGTGACTGACCCGCTGCCATTCCCCAATCTCGGAGCCACGATGAGGCTTATGGGCAATACCGGGCCCTACCTTTTCCAACGTCATGAGAGCGATGTAGTGACCGGCCTTGAGGATCTCGGTATCGATCCGTATCGACCCATCACCGTACACAGCCGGCGGAAGAGAGAAAACAGCGTGCGAGTGTTCAGCGCCGCCTTTGTCCTCGTGGGCCCCAACAGCCTCAACAATCCGGACCGAGATGGGAAGCTGCCGCATCTCTTCATTGTACAAGTCAAAGGCTATCGACAGCTTGCCCGTATTCGGGACCCCTTCGCAGTAAGACTGAAACTCCTTTTTCACCTGCGCCGAACCGACTTCGTGTAGCAAAGGAATCATTCCTGCACCCACAAGCTCCTGATAGGCCGTAAAATGAACGGTATAATGACCCTTCAGGGCGGTGCAGGCATCTGCGGCATCCCAGTCGCCCATCACATCGCCACCGCCATGGCCAAGGGCCTGAGATGCCGTAAAAACCGGGACAAGTACTGCCCCGAATAACAACATTAAGCGTTTCATTACGCTCGTACTCCTCTCTCCTATTAATTTAGAGCGCCCTTCCTCTGCCGTCAAGCTGAATATCCCCACCGGATCAGCCGCAGACGAGATATCCGCCGAGCTATCACGGTGACTGATCCGGCTTACCGGGCAAGCCGGGCTCGGTAAGCTTCACCGGGGTAAGGATTTGAGCAATCTGAGCCTCGGTGAGCAGTTTTTCCTCGCGAACCACGTCAATGATACGCTTCTGCTCGCGTCCAGCGCGCTTCACCACCTCGGCGGCCCTGGCATAGCCGATATAAGTATTCAGTGCTGTAGCCAGCGCCATACTGCTTTCGGCATAGCGGCGGCATCGGTTAGCTTCAGCGACGATACCGACAACACACCGGTCAACAAGGGCCCGTAGGGCGTTCTTCAGGATCTCGATCGACTGGTGCAGGTTGTAGGCCATGACCGGCATCATGACGTTCAGTTCAAGCTGTCCGGCCTGGACCGCCATGGAGACGGTCAAGTCGTTACCGATCACCTGGAAGCAGACCATATTCACCATCTCGGCTACAGATGGGTTAACCTTGCCCGGCATGATCGAGGAACCCGGCTGCGCCGCAGGCAGCACGATTTCGGCGAATCCTGTGGTGGGACCTGAGGTCAGGAGGCGCAGATCGTTGCAGATCCTGGTCAACTCGAGCGCCAATAGCCGCAGGGCCGATGAGACCTCCGCAACAGGCAAGTTCGACTGCATCGCTTCGCGCATGTCAGGCGCGGCGCCCCATTCGATTCTCGTCCAGGCGCGCAGGTACTCCAACAGTCGGGTGCGATACTGCGGGTGGGTGTTCAGACCGGTACCGACGGCGCTTCCACCGATCCCCAACTCTTCAAGCGATCGCGCTGCGGCGGCGATCCGCTCCTGACATTTTCCGATAGTCACCGCATAGGCCGCAAACTCCTGTCCCAGCCGGATAGGAACTGCATCCTGCAGATGCGTTCGACCCGACTTCAGGATGTCGTCGAACTCCTTCGCCTTTCCGGCCAGGGCGATCTTCAGATCCTTCAGGACCGGCAGCAGCTCTTCCAGCAGCAGGCGAGCAGCCATCCGCATGGCGGTTGGAAAGACGTCGTTGGTGGACTGGGCCATGTTGACATGGTCATTGGGGTGGACCATCGTGTAGTCGCCCTTCTTCCCGCCCAGGAGCTCGATGGCCCGGTTGGCCAGGACCTCGTTGACGTTCATGTTAAAAGATGTCCCGGCGCCCATCTGGTAGACGTCCACAACAAACTGATCGCGCAGCTTACCGGCCAGGACCTCGTCGGCCGCCGCGACGATCACCCTGCTGATCTCCGGCTTCAGAAGCCCCAAATCGGTGTTGACCAGCGCGGCAGCCTTCTTGACCGCCACCGTCGTCTCCACCATCTTCGGATGCAACCGGAGCCTGCTGATAGGAAAGTTCTCCAACGCCCTGACTGTCTGGAGGCCATAGTAGACATCGACCGGAATCTCCTTCGGTCCCAATGAATCCTGCTCGATCCGCGTCGCCATCCTTTTCTCCCTACCGGCTACGAGGTTTCACACGGTGGCGTCTTCACTATCAGCGCCTTGAGTCGAGTCGGCGTCAGCTCACTCTTGAGCGTCCAGGCCGGATCGGCATACTGATCCCTCTTCTTCATCAGCAGCCATTCCTTTCCGGTCTCACCCCTGGCGAAACGGGCCAACGCAAACGCCCCCTTCAACTTCTGCCCTTTCAGAATGAAGGCGAATTTCCCGTCATCGAGCTGAGCCTCCGGTGAGGTGGGCTCTATCGTCTCGTACGTGCCCTCATCCCAAACCACTACGGGTCCAGCGCCGTAGCTGCCTTCCGGGATGATCCCTTCAAAGTCGATATAGTCCACCGGGTGGTCGGCGACCATTACAGCCAGCCGCTTGTCGGCCGGATTCATGGAGGGACCCTTGGGAACCGCCCACGATTTGAGCATCCCGTCCATCTCGAGTCGAAAGTCGTAGTGCAGGCGAGTAGCTTTGTGCTCGTGAACGACGAATCGCCGGCCGACCGTGGTGGCAGGTTTCGGCATCTTTCCAATCCTTTACTGTGGATGAATACGCCGGATTATGTCATACCTGAAGCGACATACGCAAATGCCACGTGACAACCGGAATCGCTTGCCGCAACCAGGTCTGCGTAGTAGAGTACGGGTGCGAAGGCGAACCTCATTGTGCAGGAAGAATCGACTGAGATGGTCTCCAGCGTCCTTGCTAAAAGATACCGTAGCGAAATGCCTCCTCTGGAGGCGCTCTGTCAACAGGTGATCGCCTGCCGGCGCTGCCCACGGCTGGTTCGACACCGCGAGCGGACGGCTCAAGAGAAGGTGCGGCGTTACCGCGACTGGACGTACTGGGGGCGACCGGTTCCCGGTTTCGGCGATCCGGCCGCCAGACTGTTGGTGGTCGGCCTGGCACCCGCGGCGCATGGCGGCAACCGGACCGGTCGGATCTTCACGGGGGACCGGAGCGGCGACTTCCTCTACCGGGCGCTCCACCGGGCGGGGTTCGCCAACCAACCGACCTCGACCGATCGCAACGATAGCCTTCATCTGACGGATTGCTATGTCACTGCCGCCGTGCGATGCGCCCCACCAGAGAACAAGCCGACCCCAAGCGAACTTGAGCGCTGCCACCCATTCCTCCTGGAGGAGTTCACGCTGCTCCGACAGATCCGGGTAATCGTAGCCCTGGG
>JAGWRQ010000167.1 GCA_028869615.1 Candidatus Methylomirabilota bacterium
CCCTGAACGGTCCGATCAGGGGCGGCAGCAGATAGCCGCCGGGGATGCTGCTGGCGCCGAGTATCAGTTCCCCCCTCAGCCCTCCCTTGAACTCGTCGAGGGCCTGTTGGGCTTCCTGCCGGAGCGCCAGGATTCGCTTGGCATAGCGATACAGCAGGCTTCCACCCTTTGTTGGGGTAGCCCGGTGTCCGAGGCGATCGAGCAGCCGGATCCCCACATCCTTCTCCAACTTCTTGATGTGGCCGCTGACCGTAGGCTGGGTCAGGTACATCGTGTCGGCCGCCTTCGAGAAGCTTCCCGATTCGACGATTCTGCAGAACAGTTCGAGAACGTGGAGATCCATGATGCGTCCTCTATGAACTGCGCGACCCGGTCCCGATCGCCTCCTGATACAGTCGAAGATAGTCGTGAATTTCTCGTTCTCCTGAGAACTCCCGCTCGATCTTCTCCTCTCCGTTCCTTCCCAGTTGGTGACGGAGGCTGGGTTCCCTGATCAGCCGCTCAGCCTTGTCGGCGAACTCCGCCTCCGACGCAAAGAGCAACCCATCGATCCCATCACGCACCACCGATCGGTTGCCATCGATGTCGGAGGCCAAGACGGCTCGCCCGCGACTCATAGCCTCCAGGATACTGTTAGCCATGCCGCCTTCGGAGAGCGACGAGTTGATCACCACATCTACGGATGTGAGCATGGCACAGATCTGCTCATGGGGAACCGGTCCCAGGTAGAAGGCCCAAGGGTAGTCTCGCAGGAGTTCCTCCAATCTGGCTCCCTCTGCCGCCTCGATGATCGGTCCTACGAAGACGGCCTTGATCTGGGGGTACTGTACTCTGAGTGCATCAAGCGGTTTCAGACAAAAGGTAACATTTTTGACGTATCGGATGCCCGCAGGAATAAGGAAGATCAGATCGTCGCGCGTAAGACCCAGATGGCGTCGGAGATCGAATGGGGCCTCCTGACACCGCACCGTCTGGCCGATCACTCTGATTCGGTGTGCGACCTCGGGGAGTTCGTTGACGAGTTTGACCCGCATCACGTCGTGAAAAACCACGATGCGCGTTGCGCGTCGAAGGACGTCTATGACCTCTGTCCTTCGGTGCGGATCGAAGAGGTCGGTGTTGGCATCGGTTCCGGTGACGCTGAGGATCGAGGGGATGCCCAATCGAAACGCGGCATCCGTGGCGATCCGCCCCGACGCACTGACATGGAATCCATGGACCAGATCAGGGGCGAATGCGTCCAGCGCCTGCAGGATTTCGCCTGGCGAGAGGCCATCCTCCAGAGACCAGACCCGAACGACCACACCCTGATCTCGCAACCCCGATTCGATACGCTGGACTGTGATCGAATTACCCCGGACGGAGGGGAAATAAAAAGGGGTGACAATGCCCAGTCGCATCTGCCTCCTCAGCGGCTGAAGAGTTGCCGCAGCATCTTCCCCAGTTCCTTATTCCGATCTTTCTCCAGGAGTTTGCCGACTTCTGTTTTGATCCGTCCCTCGATGCGGCCTGCTTGCGGGGTCACGACTGGGTCAGACGAGGTGCCCTGCACCTTGGCCTCGAGCGTTGTTTTCGCCACCTTGGCAGTCACGTCGAAGTCCATGGTCTGGTTGAGCAGATTGAAATTCCCGACTGCATAGAACTTGGCTCCGTCCCGAAGCAGCATCAGATCACGGGTTCGCAGGACCCCATCGTCGAGGGTCCAATGGGCGCTGAGGCGGTCGAACTCGTTCAGAGAGGGAGACGCGATGCCTAACCCCTTCAGGATAGGATCCACAGTGTTGGAGAACCGTTCCAGAGGCGCATAGCCGGTCATGCGCCCGTTCGTTACGGCTATATCGGTTTGACCTGAGGCCCTGGCGAGTGCCCCAGGCCCGAGTTGCCCGGAGAGTTCCATCTTCGAGTCCAGCGTCATGACTCCACGCAAGGTCCATCGTGGCTTCTGGATGGCGTTCAGCAATGGTTCGGTCTGGACTCCCTCCAGATGCGTAGTGACCATCACGCGGGATGTCGGCCCACGCCAGTCGAACGCCGCATCGCCCGAAAGGGTCCCACCATAGAAGCCGCCTCGGAGTCGACGGAGAGTGAGGAGCCGGCAGCAGTAGTAAAGGTCGCTTTCTGAATTGTTCAGGATCAGCTTCCCCCAACGCAGCACATCAGAGTGCAGGTGTCCCTCGATCTGGAGTCCGCCGACTTGGAAGGGGTGCGAGGTGCGAGATGCGAAGTTGAAGCTGCGAGGTGTGGGGTGCGAAGTTCGTGGGGAACCGGAGGAGTTCGCTCCACTGTCTGTCCCGGTTGCAAGCGCCACAATCGGTTCAATAGAAAGGTCCGGCGTATTCACCCAAAACTGGAGGCGAGGCGACTGTTGAGTTGCGAGGTAGAGGCGGCTCGCGATGGTCTGGCCCTTCCAGAGCAGGCTGACCTCAGAAAGGTCGAGTCTATCGTCCTGCCATCGCCCCTTCGCCCGTAACCATGCTTTGTCTCCGGGTGTCTTGCCCGGTTCATTTGTGAGCGCCACACCGACGCGCTGTAGATCGACATGGGCCTCCAGATCGAGGCGCGGCCATTCGCCAACGGCTCGCCCAGTGAGATCGAGGGTTCCACTGAACGCTGCGGCGGAGGAGTGGCGTGATATACCAAGGGTTGATGCCAGTTGCGCGGCCTCGAGACCTCGCACGTGAAGCTCTGCCTCAATCGGTGCGCGATCTCCTTCGGTACGTTGTACGCTCCCAATGACGTCAAACGAGCCTGATGTCTCGCCGGGCAACTGTCCACTGACATGGATGCGAAGAGGGTGAGAGGGGAGCGGGGCCGGGATGTCCAGGTTGACATCTTTGAACTCCAGGTTGACCGGTCCATAAGAGTAAAGAGGGTTATCGAGTACGAGGGACCCATGGCGGATGGCCAGGGCTCCTGCTACCAAGACCGGCAGGGCAGACTGTCCTCCAGTCGCTCTCGTGCCTTCGGTGCGGCGCGGTTCGGCGGCTGCCGCTCGCGCGGTCGGCCGAATCAAGTCCTCGATGTTCCACCCGTCCGGCCCCTTGGCCAACCTGATGCGTGGCCGATCAATACGGATGTTGCTGATCTGGATGTCGCCCTTGAGGAGCGGCAATATCTTAAGCGCGACATGAAATTGTTCCGCGTCTACAAACGGCTCAGACCACGGGGCGCGGTCAGCAATGCTCACGTCCCGGATAGTGACCCCTGGCGACGGCAGGAGGTGTACTCGCAGACTGCTCGCGGTGACTTTGCGGTTCAGCAGTTGGCTGACTCGGCTGATGAGGATGCCTCGATACCGCTCCTGGTCCAGCAGCAGCGGGCCGGCGAGGAGCACTGCGACAAGCCCACCCAAGACCAGGAGCGACCAGAGAAGCCGACGCCGTCCGCTGGCCGTCACCCGTTCCCTCCGGGCTCTTCGCCCTTCAGTCGCGCGATCAGCAACTCATTGGCTACCTGTGGGTTGGCCTTACCGCGACTGGCCCTCATAACCATGCCGACCAGAAAGGTCAGACTTTGCACCTTCCCTTTCCGGTAGTCGGCGACCGGCCCTGGGTGTTTGGCGAGCACCTCCTCAACAATCCGGCGCAGTTCGTCCTGGTCGGAGATCTGAATCAGTCCCTGCTCCTTGACGATTAACTCGGCCGGTTTCCCGGTTTGATACATCTGTTCAAAGACCGTCTTGGCGATCTTTCCGCTGATCGTCCCCCGCTGCAACAGCGTGAGCAGAGCAGCCAGTTCCGCCGGCGGGATCGGGCTGTCTGCGATGTCCCGGCCGTCCTTATTCAAATGGCCCAAGAGCTCCACCATCACCCAGTTGCTGGTGAGCTTCGGCTCGTGGGAGGCCTGTGCGACCGCCTCGTAGTAGTCGGCCAGCGGCCTGGATGCCGTAAGGACTGCGGCATCGTAGTCCGGGATCCCATACTCCCGAACAAACCGAGCGCGGCGCTGCTGCGGCAGCTCCGGCAGCGTCGCGCGGATTTCGTCGATCCACTGCGGCGAAGTGGCCAACGGGACCAGGTCAGGTTCGGGGAAGTAGCGATAGTCGTGCGCGTACTCCTTGCTTCGCATCGACAAGGTCAGCTCCTGGTCCGCGTCCCACAACCGTGTCTCCTGGACGATCTTGCCTCCTTCTTTAAGGACCTGAGCCTGGCGCTGGATCTCGTAGGCCAGGGCCTTCTGAACGCTCTTGAAGGAGTTCATGTTCTTGACCTCAGCCTTGACTCCCAGCTCCTCGCTTCCGGCGCGCCGCAGGGAGACGTTGGCGTCACAACGCAGGCTGCCTTCCTCCATGTTGCCGTCGCAGACTTCCAGGTAGACGAGGATCGCCCGAAGCTGCCGGAGATATTCCGCGGCCTCCTCCGGGGTGCGGATGTCTGGCTCGCTGACGATCTCCATCAACGGTACGCCGCTGCGGTTAAAGTCCACCAGGCTGTAGTCTGCCGCCTGGAGCGTACCCGCATGCAGCAGCTTGCCGACGTCCTCTTCGAGATGGAGGCGATGGATACG
>JAGWRQ010000168.1 GCA_028869615.1 Candidatus Methylomirabilota bacterium
CCTGGCCGACGTGAAAAGGTCCCTCCGGGAGACTGTGGAGTTGCCGCTTACCCATCCTCAGGCCTTCGAACGCCTCGGCATCAAGCCACCCAAAGGGGTCCTGCTGTACGGTCCACCGGGAACCGGTAAGACGCTTCTGGCCAAGGCCGTCGCCAACGAGGCGAAAGCCAACTTCATGCTGGCCAAAGGGAGCGACCTGCTCTCCAAGTGGTACGGCGAGTCAGAGCAGCGGATTCGAGAGTTTTTCGCCAAGGCCCGCCAGGTGGCCCCAGCCATCGTGTTCTTCGACGAGGTGGATGCTCTTGTGCCGCGACGCGGGACCGCCGCAGGCGAACCCCACGTGACCGAGCGCATCGTCAACCAACTCCTCTCCGAACTGGACGGCTTGGAAGAGCTGCGCGGGGTGGTCATCCTGGGGGCCACCAACCGGCCTGACCTCATCGATCCGGCGCTGCTGCGGCCTGGGCGCTTCGATGCGCTGGTCTACGTGCCGGTCCCGGATGCCGCCGCCAGGCATGAGATCCTTGCTGTTCACACCCGCCACATGGCCCTCGCCGACGACGTAGACCTGAAGGACCTTGTCCGCAGGACCGACCGGTTTACCGGGGCCGACCTTGCCTTGATCTGCATGCGTGCCGCCCAGCTTGCCCTGCGCAAGGACCTGGACGCGAAGGCGGTCACGCACGCCGACTTCCTGGCTGCTCTGCAAGAGACACTTCCGTCTGTCACCGAGGCGATGGAGCGGGAGTACGCCGAGGTCGGCAAGCGCCTGCGCCAAGCGGTACCACAACGCGACTCCGCCCTCGGCCACTACTTGTAGGAACCCCGCAACAGACCTGCAACCGCTCATTACTCAGACTACCCAGTATTGACATCATCACGCAGGTGTGATTATAATGTAATTACTAAGAAGGAGGGGTGTGCACCCATGAAGACTCGTCTGGTTCGCATCGGCAATTCTCGCGGCATCCGCTTGCCAAAGCCCATCATTGAGGAGGCCGGCCTCACCGATGAGGTAGAGGTTCGGGTGCGAGAAGGGGCTATCATCATCGCACCGTCAATGGCCCCGCGCTCAGGATGGGCAGAAGCAGCCAAACGGTTGCGCGAACGGGATGAAGACCGTTTGCTCAGTCCGCCTACCCCGACCCACTTTGATGAGCAGGAGTGGCAGTGGTGACCTTCGAGGCCGTCCGTCGCGGCGAGGTTTTCTTGGTCAATCTGAACCCCACGCGAGGCAGTGAGATCCAGAAGACCCGGCCTTGTGTGGTCGTTTCCCCGGACGAACTCAATGAGCACCTGCGCACCTTGATCGTTGCACCGCTGACTACGGGCGGGCAGACGTACCCGTTCCGCGTGCCGTGTCATTTCGGCGGACGGGTGGGTCGCATCGTGCTCGACCAGATTCGCACGGTCGATCGCGAACGCCTGGTGCGCCGACTCGGACAGTTGTCGCCTGGCACAGTGGGCCGGACGCTTGCGGTTCTCCAGGAGATGTTTGCGCCGTGAGCCCGCTGCCTACGGATTGGTTGCTAACTATACGAGAAGGTTGTACCATTTACCATAGGTTAAAAACGGTTGATCGGGATAGGCTGCTCAGGTATGTTCTCCCACAGCTACGACATTTGGAGGGAACCGCCATGTCGCACACGCTTAAAGATGTCGAGAAACAGGCCAAATCGCTTACGGCGGAGGAACGTGCCCAACTCGCGGAGGTGCTCCTCGAATCACTCCAAGACGCGCCACTCGCGGAAATCGAGGCGGCATGGGACCGTGAAATCGAAGAGCGCGCTGCTGCATACGACCGCGGAGAGCTGCAGACGATTTCAGCCGAGGATGTGTTTGCCGAGGCGAGGCGCCTCACCCGGTGAAGCGCGCGCGGTTCATCGCCGCGGCACGCCTAGAATTTCTGGCTGAGGTCATTTACCACAATGAAGCGCAACCCGGCTTAGGCGAGCGTTTTACCGCGGCAGTAGAAGAGGCAGCAGCCCGCGCTCTTGCCTTCCCTCTCTCGGGCTCCCCTTCACGCTCCAATACGCGCCGGATGATCGTGAAGGGATTCTGCTTCTCAATCTTCTATCGCCCGGAACCCAACGGCATTGTCATCTTCGCGGTAGCGCATCATGCACGACGCCCCTTTTACTGGCGGTCTCGTACGCTTATCCGCTAACTCTAGGGGAACGAACGGGCAACCAGCACCGAGTCACATCAGGCGTAGGGGCGATGAAGAAGGGAGGAGCTATGACCGTCAACTTCATTTCAGTGACTATCGACAAGCCTGACTCGGTCAACCTGATCTTGGGGCAGGCCCACTTCATCAAGACCGTCGAGGACCTGCACGAGGCGCTTGTGACGGCTGTGCCCGGTATCGCCTTTGGGCTTGCGTTCTGCGAGTCCTCCGGGCCGTGCCTGGTGCGATGGAGCGGAACCGACCAGGAGTTGGTTGAGCTGGCGCGCAACACTGCCTATGCCATCGGGGCTGGCCACAGCTTCCTGATCTTCTTACGGAACTGCTTCCCGATCAACGTCCTGCCGGCCATTCACCAGGTGCCGGAGGTCTGCGGCATCTATTGCGCGACCGCCAACCCGGTGGAAGTGATCCTGGCTGAAACGCCTCACGGGCGGGGTATCGTGGGGGTCGTGGACGGATTGGCGCCGAAGGGGATCGAACAGGAGAGCGACATTACCGCGCGAAAGGCGTTGCTCCGCCAGTTCGGCTATAAATTGTAAGTGCATACGTTGAGGTGATCGGCATACGCCCCGCTATTCCGTTGCAGCCACGCCTCGAACCCCTCCGACGCTAGCCAGCCTCGCGGTGTCTATCAGCTCTTGCGCATTCATTTGGGGTTGCTCCACTTCCAGTCCCGGATTTCCGGCATGTCTTGGCCGTGCTTGTCGATGTACTGCCTGTGCTCGATGAGCTTATCCTGCACCATCCGCTTCAGCGTAGCGCCGTTCGTGCCCAACTGCGGCAGGCGATCGACCACATCCTGCACCAGATGGAACCTATCAAGATCGTTTAAAACCGTCACGTCGAAGGTCGTCGTGATGGTGCCCTCTTCCTTGTAGCCGCGAACATGCATGTTTTTGTGGTTGGTACGACGGTACGTCAACCGGTGCACCAGCCAGGGGTAGCCGTGGAACGCGAAGATGATCGGCTTGTCTTTAGTGAATAGCGCATCGAAGTCTTTATCGCTCAGCCCGTGCGGATGTTCCGTATTCGGTTCCAGCTTCATCAGATCGACGACATTGATCACCCGGATTTTCAGATCGAGCAGGTGGCGGCGGAGGATTGAAACAGCGGCCAGGGTCTCGAGCGTGGGCACGTCGCCGCAACAGGCCATCACCACGTCCGGTTCCGCGCCTTGGTCGCTGCCGGCCCATCGCCAGACGCCAATCCCTTGCGTGCAATGCTCGACCGCAGCATCCATGGTCAACCATTGGGGCGCCTGGTACTTACCCGCGATCACGACATTGACGTAATGCCGGCTGCGCAGACAATGGTCCCAGACTGACAGCAGACAGTTGGCATCCGGCGGAAGGTACACGCGCACGATTGCGGCCTTCTTGTTTACCACGTGATCGATGAAGCCGGGGTCTTGATGGGTAAAGCCGTTATGAGCTTGCTGCCAGACGTGGGAGGCGAGCAGGTAATTTAACGATGCAATTTTCCGCCGCCACGGCAGCTCCGCTGTGACTTTCAGCCACTTGGCGTGCTGGTTAAACATTGAATCGATGATGTGAATAAACGCCTCGTAGCTATTGAATAGTCCGTGCCGACCCGTAAGCAGGTATCCCTCGAGCCAACCTTCACACTGATGCTCGCTCAGCATCTCCATTACCCGGCCATCTGATGCAAGATACTCATCGTTCTCTTTCGTTCGGGCTTCCCACTGCCGGTTGGTGACCTCAAAAACGGCGTTCAACCGGTTGGAAAGCGTCTCGTCGGGACCGAAGATCCGGAAATTCCGTTGCTTCCGGTTGAGCGTGGCCACATCGCGCAGGAACTCTCCAAGCACGTGCGTGTCGGCGGCTTGAACTGATCCTGGTGACGGCACATTCACCGCGTAGCTCCGAAAGTCAGGCATAAGCAGGTCGCGTAGCAGCAGCCCGCCATTAGCGTGCGGATTGGCGCCCATCCGTCGGTTGCCCTTAGGTGCCAGCTCGGCCAATTCCGGCACGAGTCGGCCATCCTCATCGAACAGCTCTTCTGCCTTGTAGCTCTTCATCCAGCTTTCAAGCTGCATGAGATGCTCGGGGTGCTCCGAATCCACCAGGAGCGGCACCTGGTGCGCTCGGAACGTGCCCTCAACCGGCAGACCATCGACGACTTTCGGTCCCGTCCAGCCCTTGGGTGAATTGAGGACGATCATCGGCCAGCGCGGTCGAGTGGCGTCATGGTTGTCTCGCGCATTGCTTTGGATGTGCCGGATCTCCGTAATGACCGTATCCAAAGCAGCGGCCATGAGTTGATGCATCTTGTC
>JAGWRQ010000169.1 GCA_028869615.1 Candidatus Methylomirabilota bacterium
CTCAAGGCTTCGATTCCCACCGCTCCGGTCCCCGCGTACAGGTCGAGAAACGTCTTACCCTCCACCTGTTGCGCTAGCAGGTTAAAGAGGACTTCCCGCAGATAGTCCGAGGTCGGCCTCGTCCTTCTTCCACGAGGAGCCAGAATCCGTCGTCCCCTGGCGAGACCGCCGATTACCCTCATGAATTGTACCAAGCAGATATGCGCTTCTGCGCTTGATTTTACTCAATGGCTGCCGTATAATTACACTTTATTGCAACCAACTATTCAATAGCCACCAACCATCGGAGGTACTGCTATGGCCGTCACACATGCCAGTCAATGTGAGCTGTGCGGACGAGGTCCGCAAGTCAGCCGTCAGATCAGCCATGCCCACAACGTCAGCAAACGCCGCCAGCAGATCAACATCTCGCGTCATCACGTGGTGATGAATGGAACCCGACGCTATATCGCGCTCTGCACCCGCTGTCTGCGATCCGGACGCGTACAGAAGGCCTGATGAACAGAGACAGCTTCAACTGACAGTTGTTAGCTTATGACTGTGCTTGGTCAGCCGCGAATGCGCTCTACTCCCATTACCCCGTCGATCTGGCGAATCGCTCCCATCGCTGACTGAAGTTGCTTCAGATCGGCTACCTCAAGCGTAAAGGTATTCAATCCCTTCCGGTCCTCCGTCACGCGTATATCAGCCTGAGCAATGTTGATCTTACTTGCGGAGATTGCCGAGCTGATCGCAGCCAGGATCCCCGGCCGGTCCTTTCCGATCATCACGCGGATTTTGACCTGGTGGGCGGTCTTCGGCGCCGCATCCCAGGAGACGTTAATCTTTCGATCCGGGTCGTACAGAAGTTGGTCCACATTGGAGCAATCCGCAGTATGAACTGAAACTCCGCGCCCGCGAGTAATGAATCCGACAATCTCATCGCCGGGGAGCGGGCTGCAACATCTGGCGAACCGAATGAGCAAATCGTGTGCTCCAAGATGGGTCACGCCCTCATCCGGCTGTTGTCGGACCTTTCGCTCCGGCTTCGCCTCGCCTTCATGCGGTAGCTCTTCCGCAGGCAAGAGTTTCGCTATAGCCTGGCGGGGAGAGAATTGCCCAAAGCCAACGACGGCAAAAAAGTCGTCTGGGGTCGCATAGCCGTAGCTGGTGAGAACCTTTGTGATTGCGTCCGGCCTAAGGATCTGAGAGGGGCTCTTACCCAGCCGCCGCAGTTCCTTCTCCAGCAGGTCCTTCCCAAGGCTGATGCTCCGGACCTTCTCCTCGTTTTTTATCCACTGCTTGATCCGTCCCCTCGCTCGCGAGGTTTTCACGAGTTTCAGCCAGTCACGGCTTGGATGGTGCTTTGAATCGGTCAGGATCTCGATGATGTCGCCATGTTGTAGTTCGTACCGCAGGGGGACCAGTCGGCCATTCGCCCTGGCCCCCACGCAGGTGAGGCCGATATGGGAATGGACACCAAAGGCGAAATCAATCGGACACGCCCCCTTGGGGAAGCTCTTCACATCCCCTTTTGGCGTAAACACATACACTTCTTCAGGGAAGAGGTCTACCTTCACCGTTTCCAGGAACTCCCGGCTGTCCTTCAGATCGCGCTGCCACTCCAGGAGCTGTCGAATCCAGGCAAACCCTTTGTCGGCCGGATCAAGCGCCGCCTTCCCCTCCTTATAGACCCAATGGGCCGCGATCCCCTCCTCTGCCGTCTTGTGCATCTCATGGGTTCGAATCTGTATCTCCACCGGTTCGCCGACCGGGCCGATGACCGTCGTATGCAACGACTGATACATATTGGACTTCGGCATGGCGATGAAATCCTTGAACCGACCGGGAATCGGCTTCCAGAGCGAGTGGATGACGCCCAGCGATCCGTAGCAGTCCTTGACCGATTCGGTGATGACCCGGACCGCAGTCAGGTCATAGATCTCATCGAATTCCTTGTGTTGATCGCGCATCTTCTTATAAATGCTGTAAAAATGCTTGGGACGACCGATGATCTGAGCCCGAATACCGACTTCAGTTAACTTCTGCTGAAGGATCCCGATGGCCTCATTGATATCCTTCTCGCGCTCCCGCCGCTTCTTCGCGATCCTCGCTGCGAGGTCTTGGTAGACCTCGCGTTCGAGATGGCGGAGCGCCAAGTCCTCGAACTCGGCCTTCATCCAGTAGATTCCGAGACGATGGGCGATGGGCGCGTAGATGTCGAGGGTCTCTCTGGCAATCAGTCGACGTTTCTCCTCCCGAAGAGGCTCAAGGGTTCGCATATTGTGGAGCCGATCAGCCAGCTTGATCAGGATGACCCGGATATCTTTCGACATCGCCAGCACCATCTTTCGGAGACTCTCGGCCTGATGCTCCAGGCGGCTGCCGAACGGGAGTTTACTGATTTTCGTCAGACCGTCCACGAGATCCCCGATGTCATTGCCAAAGGCCTGTTTGACCTCCTCCAGAGAGGCGTGGGTATCCTCTACCACATCGTGCAGGAGGGCGGCGGCGATGCTCGGCACATCCATCTTGAGATTCAGTACGATCTCAGCTACGGCTATCGGATGCGATAAGTATGGTTCACCCGAGATCCGCTCCTGGCCTTTGTGTACCTTGGCGGCAAAGTCGTAGGCGCGTTGCAGGAGGCTCACGTCCGCGTCAGGCGACACTGCGCGAACGCGTTCGATAATCGACTCGATCCCCATGGTTTTCGTACCTATCATTGCTGATCTATTCTGCTGATATCCCATAGCCCTTGATAACACTTTATTTTTAGCATACTTTCGCGAACTTTCCAAGGCTTTCGGAAGGCTCTAATTCGACTCCAAGTCCGCCTAGAGTCCTAGCAGACTCAGGATCTCCTCTTGCCGGACGGGACCCTGTCTCACAACGATGGGGGGGCTTATGGTGACGTCCACGACGGTTGACGGACTCCCACCGGCCACAGGACCCCCATCCAGAACCAGGTCTACCCGATTTCCCAACTGACGTAGCACCTCCTGAGCATCCAGGGGATCTTTGCCTCCAGAGCGGTTCGCGCTTGTCCCGGTAACAGGGCTGCCGAACCGACGGATCAGGGCAAGCGCAATGGATGCATCGGGGACTCTCAGACCGATCAGACCGGTCCCGGCGGTCAGCAGCGTGCAGATCGTGCGAGGGGCCGGCACGACCAGGGTAAGCGGACCGGGCCAGTAGCGCTCGGCAAGCCGGACGGCCGCTTCAGGCAGCTCACCGACCAGTTGGATCGCCATCGTGAGATCGGCGACCAGCAGCGGGATGGGAGTCTTCGGACTACGACCCTTCGCGGCAAAGACGCGCCTGATTGCAAGTGGGTTTGACGCGTCAGCGCCGAGGGCGTACAGGGTGTCGGTGGGAAACGCCACCAGACCGTCGTTGCGGAGAACCGAGGCGGCTCGCGCCACTGCTCGAGATGACGGGGCCTGAGGCGAGACGGTAAGCCTTAGCGCGTAGGCGGTCGGTCGGTCACCTGTTCGAACCATCCTTGAAAGCTGCCCCCTTTCTTTACCTGATACATCACGTAGGGTGGCTTGACCAGGTCCCCTTTACGGTCCCATCGGAGCCGGCCGAGAGCGCCTATGTAGGTCATCCGATGCAAGACCTGCGAAACCCGAAGTAAATGAGGCCGCGATGGAGCCTTTGGCTTGGCGCGAGCAATGGCCGTGAAAAGGGCGCCTGCCGCGTCGTACGCGTACAGCGTGTATGGGCCGATGGCGCCGTATCGAGTGTAAAAGCGCTTGATGGCGGCCTCAGCCGATGGCAGCAGCATGGGGTCGGGGGCGAAGGTTAAATAGGTTCCGATAGCCGCGGCCTCTCCGGCAAGGTTGATGAACTCCGTCCCGACCATCCCGTCCCCGCTGACCAGGGTCGCCTTGATACCCTGCTCCCGGAGCCTTTTCGCCAGCAGACCGCCTTTGTGATACAGCCCCCCGAAATAGACCAGGTCCGGCTCCATGGTCTTGATCTGTTCGACCACAGAGTTAAGATCCTTTCCGTCTGACGAAAACGCCATGCTGGTCACGAGAAGGCCGCGTTGCGTACGTACGATCCGTCGTTTGAACGCCTCCGCAAGCGCCTGTCCGTACGCCGTCTGATCGTGCAGGATGACTACCCGGCGTGGGTGAAGCGAGTCAAGGACGAACTCTACCGCCACCCGCCCCTGCTGGTCGTCCCGACCACACGTGCGAAAGAGGTTCGGGAACCCCTGCTCTGTCAGTCGCGGGTCGGTGCTTGAGGGCGTGATCTGAGGGATTCCGGCCGCCTGATAGATCGCTGAGGCCGGAAGCGAGCCGGCTGACGTCAGGTGGCCGATTACCCCCCAGACGCCTGCCTGCACCAATCGTTGTGCCGCAGCAACGGCCTCGGCCGGATCGTTACGATCGTCCTCCAGCAGCAGTCGAATGCGATGCCCCAGGATGCCTCCCTTCTCGTTCCACTCCTCGGCAGCAAGCGCGACTGCCTCCCGGACATCGCGACCCAG
>JAGWRQ010000170.1 GCA_028869615.1 Candidatus Methylomirabilota bacterium
TGGTCTCGGTGACGGAGCGAACGCGGGAGATCGGGTTGCGTCAGGCGGTCGGCGCCAAGGCGCGCGACATCCTGACGCAGTTCCTCGTTGAGGCGGTCACGCTGTCGCTGATCGGTGGCCTGGTCGGAATTGCGCTAGGCCTCTCGGTCTCGATCCTGATCTCGTCCCTGGCCGGGTGGTCTACACAAGTCAGCGTCGTCGCGGTCCTCATGGCCTTTGCCTTCTCGGCGTTGGTGGGGATTTGTTTCGGCTACTACCCGGCCCGCAAGGCCGCCTTCCTCGACCCGATTGAGGCGCTCCGATACGAATGAATGGGTAGCCACCAGCTTTCAACTTCACGTTAACTGCTGACGGCTGAACGCTGAACATGAGCGATTCGGGGTTCGAGCTGTTCGAAACGACGGCAGACGTCGGGATCCTGGCGTGGGGTAAGACCCTGGAGGAGCTGTTCGCCAACGCCGCCCGAGGGATGTTTGCGCTGATGGTCGACCCCGGGACAGTGCGCCCCACCGGTCTCCTTTCGATTGAGGCGCAGGGAGGAGATCTGCCGTCTCTGTTGGTAGCCTGGTTAAACGAGCTCTTATACCGATGCGAGGCGGAAGAATGGGCCCCCTTAGACGTGCGAGTGACGGCGGTCGGGGGCGGGCGCGCAAGTGGAGAGCTGGCGGGGGAGCCCGCAGAGGCAGGGCGTCATCGGTTCAAGGGTGTGGTCAAGGCCGCCACCTATCACCTCCTCGAATGTCACAAGGACGGCGACCGCTGGCGCGCCAGGGTGGTGTTTGATGTGTAGCCTTAGCGATGCACCGCTACGCCGACTTTGGCGCACCAGTGTTCGACCGGACAGCGACTACAAAAGGGAGAAATCGGTCGGCAGAGATGCTGACCGAACGGGACCAGCAGGTCGTTGTAATAGATCCAGTGCCGCTTCGGCAGCTTCAACCGGAGGGCCATCTCGGTCTGCTCGGGGGTCTTGGCGCTGACGTAACCCCAGCGATTCGAGATCCGATGGACATGCGTGTCGACGCAGATCCCCGGCTTTCCGTAGCCGACCGTGACGACAAGGTTGGCAGTCTTCCGGCCAACACCGGTAAGACTGAGGAGCGTCTCAATCGTATCGGGGACGCGCCCGTCGAATCGAGCGAGCAGGACCCGGCAGACCTCGCGGATGGTTCGGGCCTTCGTCTTGTAGAAACTAACCGGATAGATTGCTCGGGCGATCTGCATCTCACGGAGCGCGAGCATCGTGTCGGGCTGATCGGCGAGCTGATACAGCCGCTCCGAGGCTTCACCCGTCACGTGATCCTTCGTCTGCTGGCTCAGGATGCAGGAGATCAGAACTCGGAACGGATCGCGGGACTCCTCGGCGATCTTACCCACGACGGCGGGCTCCCAGATGGAGATTGCTCGGCGAACAGACTGCAACACCTTATCAATCCGCCTGTTGGTGATCATACCCCTATCCTGGAGCCTACCGATCTGGACCCTGATGAAAAGGGCGGGCTATAGGGTGTAGAGTCCGGAGGTCGAAGAATCCTTGATGATCTGGATGACCTCTTCAGGATTATGGGCGATCTTTAGTAGGGTGAGGTCGTCCAGCGTAATCTTCCCCCCACTCATGACGGGATCGCGGAGCCACTCCTGCAAGCCGCGCCAGTAGTCATCGTCTGTCAGGATAACTGGAAACGGCTTAATCTTCTTGGTCTGGATCAGCGTGATCGACTCAAACAGCTCGTCCAGAGTACCAAAGCCGCCCGGCAGGATGACGAAAGCAATGGAGTGCTTCACGAACATGACCTTCCGGACGAAGAAGTGCTGGAAATTCACAAGACTGGTCAGGTATCGGTTGGGTTCCTGCTGCTGAGGGAGATCGATATTGAGACCAACTGAAACACCACCCGCCTCGTAGGCGCCTTTGTTCGCCGCCTCCATGGCTCCAGGGCCGCCGCCGGTGATGACGGCGTACCCGTGCTGAGCTAACAAGCGGCCGACCTGCTCGGCCATCGTGTAGGCGGGATCATCTCGTCCGATATGCGTCGATCCGAAGACAGAGACCGCGGGAGGAATCCTGGCGAGCACCTCCAGCCCGTCGACGAACTCTGCCACGACGCGGAAAATCATGCGGATATCTTGCGCAGCCAGGCGGTCAAGAGCAAATGGGAATTTCATGTCGGGTCCGATTCCTCCTTCACTATCCCACGAAACTTAATATAACACATCATCTCATAGCCGAATAGTGGCTGCGAGGGGCGAGAAAGCGACAATATGCCTGTTGACAAAACAGCTTAATTTTGCTGAGATAACACCGCCATACATTCCCCCGTGTTTAGGCGTTGGTACCAAGGCGCAAGGCATGGTACGATTAGGCTTAGTACATGACCAGAGTGCGCGCCTAAGGAGAGATGATGCTTGATATCCGCTATCGAATCGACCGGATGAGGGCGTTGCATGCCCTGAGTGAAGGCGGCCTCACCGAGAGCCAAGCGCAGCAGTTGGACGAGCTGTTCCGGGCGCGAGATGAGGACGGGATGCTTGCGCTCCTGGAGGGCGCGACGCTGGTCCCGCCAGCCAAAAAGAAGTTCGAGATCCTGAGGCAGGCTAAACTGATTGGGGAGCGGCTGACTCAATTGAGCCGGGTCATCCCGCTCCCCCACGAAAAGATCCAGGAGCTCTACCCGCAGATCCGTGAGATCAAACTCGCATACGAGCGGTTGACTACAGAGGCTGATCGTTTCATGACGCGGGTCTGACGCGCTGGCATCGGACGGAATGAAGAGAGTGGAGGAGGCAATGGAGGCATCAGTCGTCATCTACGGGAAAGATACCTGACCCTACACGTCGGCGGCCCGTGAGGACTACGCTAAGCGAAAAGTCCCGTTTACCTACCTCAATGTCCAGAAAGACCCCAAGGCCCTGGCGCAGATGTTGGAGTTTTCGAAAGGCTCACGCGATGTCCCCGTCATTGTCGAGAAGGGCAACGTGACGATCGGGTTTGGCGGAACCTGAGCAGTCTAGGGACGCCGACGGTCGTCGGCGTAAGCGAGGAAGAGGGATGAAACCTGAAACGCGGCGCAATATCAATATGATTTTAGGGATGGCTATGCTTTTGGCCTCCATGTTCGCGATGAAGTATGTTACAAAGCTGTTAATCTGGTTGGGATAACCTGTAGCTTCAGATTCCGACACCCCCGCTGTAGACCGATACGCATAGGACTCACCCATCCGATTTTCCGAAACCTCCTCATTCCGACGTTGCGCTCGCAAAAACCAAGGCTAACAGTACAAACCGGGTACATAGGTAACAGATCCGATTCCTCGAATGGTTAGCCAAAGAACTTGTCGTACTTGGCGTGCGGCCCAATCCAGAACCACTGCACCCCCTCTGGGACTGGCAGCCCAAGGGCACGGTAATGAGTACCGATCCGAACGCTACGGAAGCGTCCGCCACACACGGATTTGAATTGTAGGGATGGGTGCGCCGGATTTTGCTTGAGAAGAGCGTAGTCGCGTCTGGCGAGATCCTGGATGGCGGTTGGCAGAGCATCGAAACAGCGCCAGAATTGGCTCGACGTGAAGTGCCTCAAATCTCGCGCGCCTTACCGCTACGGTATTCAGCTAGAGCCTCTTTAGCTAACGCATCGAATTTTCCGGCAGCAGCATCTGCTTCGATCTGAGCATCCCAAGCGGCGGCATCGAACTCCAAGAACCAGCGTCGCAATTTGGCAAGTTCGTCGGGGGAAAGCTGCTCGATAGCACGTTCAATCGACTCGACAGTTGTCATAGCACCCTCCTCAGACTTAGGAAGTTAGCGCTCCTCGAATGCTTCTTGAAGCAACGTTGTCATCTCAACCTCCCCAAAAAAGTGTATCAAAACTCACTCTTGGAGTCGATTTGCCCAACGCCCATGTTGAAGCGCCGCGATGAGCGAGTGTGCGTCAGCAGTCCGTTCGAGTGTGTTGTTGGGCACAGGGCGAAACCGTGATGAGTCTTCATGCGGCCACACTACAGTGACGAAAGCGTTGGTAACGAAACTCCACTAGTTCTGGTGCTGGTTGCAGGTCGGCTCGCCGCGGCACAATGATCCGGCTACCGTGGAGCGCTTGGAGAGCGTGAACGAGCGTAGGCCCGTCATGTTCTTCAAGAATATCCTGGCGGACTTCAAGCACATAATCTGGGCGAAGCCCTATGAAGTAGCGATCGAAGGCTGCGTGATGCAGCGTACACAGTGCTATGCCGTTTTGGACAACTGGTTTTCCCGCTGGCTCCGTGTCAGGGACAATGTGGGCAGCATCAAGAAGTTCTTCGTGCCGCAGGCGGCAGAATGCGCACTGACGTCGATACGCCTGCAGCACGCGCTCACGAAAGGTTCTCTGATGGAGTCGGACACGGACCACGGCAGTAACATATGCCCGACGGGCGCCATCGGTATCCTCTTGTAGCTTGTCGTAAGCATTTGCTGGTCGGAAACTCACATACGTTGCG
>JAGWRQ010000171.1 GCA_028869615.1 Candidatus Methylomirabilota bacterium
GGCGCCGCGCATCAACTGTTTCGTGCGCTTAGCGGCGATGATCACCAAGCGATATTTGCTGTCCACGTGCGTCAAGAGTTGTTCCAATGGGAAAAGCGGCATATCCAAGATCCTCCCTGCCTCAGTCGATTCCCACATCCAGAAAAGAGAGATCCACTCGATCTCTTCGGGATCGTTCGGCAGTGATAATGCAGCATAGCTGCTTGACGGCCTTTTCGAAGATATCGTTCACAACAATATACTGGTAATGACGGTAGTGATGCAGTTCTTCTCTAGCCATAGCCAGGCGCCGGCGGATCTCCTCCTCCGAGTCGGTCCGCCGCTGCCGGAGCCTGGTTTCCAGGAGATCCAAGGTGGGGGGCACGACAAACACAAACACCCCCGTTTGGTAATCCTGCCTGAGCTTGGCTGCCCCCTGCGTGTCGATGTCAAGGATCACATCAAGACCTTCCGCGAACTGTTTCTCCAGCAGCGGACGGCTGGTTCCATAGAGATGACCGTGTACGTGCGCCCACTCTGCGAATTCGCCCGCCGCGATCATCCTTCGGAAGGTGGGCTCGTTCACGAAGTGATAGTCGCGCCCGTCCTGCTCGTCCGGTCGCGGCGCGCGGGTCGTATAGGAGACAGAGTGAATCAGATCGGGCAATCGCCGTGCGGCCTCCCGACACAAGGAGGTCTTCCCCGCCCCCGAGGGGGCCGACACGACCACCATCAGCCGCTGCCGATTCATTCTGCTTGCGAGCCCTTACCTGGCCGATCGGACAGCGCATCGGCCTCGAACCGCTGCGCGATCGTCTCGGGCTGGATGGCCGACAGTACGACATGGTCGCTATCGGTCACGATGATGGACCGGGTACGCCTGCCGTTGGTTGCATCAACCAGCTTGCCGGCCTGCTTGGCCTCGTCCTTTAACCGCTTCATTGGGGCCGAACCGGGATCGACGATGGCGATGACCCTGGCAACTGCCACCATATTGCCGAACCCTACATTCAGCAGCTTTGCAGCCAATGCGCTCGTCCCTTCTTACTCGACGTTCTGGACCTGCTCCCGAAGCTGTTCCAGAATACTTTTTAATGTGATGACATCGTGCGAGGTCTTGGCATCGTTCGCCTTAGCGCCGATGGTGTTCGCCTCGCGTTGCATTTCTTGCAAGAGAAACTCCATCCGCCGGCCGTGCGGACCCTGTTGTTGGATGAGGTCCCGGAACTGTCGAAGGTGGCTTGTGACCCGCGTGGTCTCTTCCGCGATATCCGACCGCTCGGCCAGGATGGCGACCTCCTGTTCAAGTCGGCCCGGATCGACCGGTTTCCCTTCCAGCAGGCGCTGGAGCCGAAGCTCCAGGCGACTCCTGTAGCCTTGCACCACTTCCGGCGCGCGGGCGGCGATCGTCGCTACGGTCGCCTCGACTAGGTCCAGGTGGCCGAGCAGGGCGGCTTCGAGCGCCTTTCCCTCCTCTCGTCGCATCTCGGCGAGAGCGTTCATCGCTCCTTTAAGCGCCGTCGAGACCGCCGACCAGTCGGCATCGGTCTCTCCCGGTTGCTCTCCTTCCAGATCGAACAGGTCCGATCGGGAAAGCAGCAGTTCCAACGTCACTTCTCCCGTGAGACCGAGCTCCGACTGGAGCGTCTTGGCGGCATCCAGATACGCGCGGGCCAGCGGACGATTCAGACGCAGCGTGCAGGACTGCTCACCCGTCAACTCCTCAAGCACCGTCACGTCAAATCGCCCTCGCGCGAAGCGCCCCTGCACGGTCTTCAGGATCTGCAATTCCAGGGCGCCAAGCCGCTTTGGAAGCCGGGCACGGGTCTCCAGATAACGATGGTTCACCGACTGCAGTTCGCAAACGTATCGTCTCGAGGAGGTGACGCACTCCCCTTGCCCGAACCCAGTCATGCTGTTCAGCATCTCATCATGGCCTCGGTAGCGTTGGCATGAGGGTTGCCATAATCCGGATGGGTGGGCGCGAAGGGGGACCGCACGGGAATCTCTTATGATGTTAACTTAGCGATAATCGACGGATCTGTCAAATCAAATCCTCGACCCACTTCCTCATGTCGAACCCGAGGCGCCCGTTTCAGGCGAGGTCGCTCCTTCGCCTCCATAGCCTCGCTCAACCAGGTGCTTCTCGATATCTGCTTTCGCAAAGCCGATTCTTTGAGCGACCTTGTGGGCATGACTGATCCGCGAGATCCCATCGACCAGTCGATAGGTGGGAGAGCCATGGACAAACTCTGCCTGGCGATACAGACCAACATCTCTTTTGTGAAACTGCTCCGCCAGTTCGTAATTGTGAGTAACCAGGATCGTATTGTTGCCGACTTGGTAAAATCCACCGAGGATGGTGTGAGAGATTTCCAGTTTCTCTTGATGGGTAGTTCCTTCCGCCAGTTCATCCAGAATGACCAGGCTTCTGGGCGATGACGCAAAAAAGATGGCCTTCGTGCGCTGCAACTCCGTTCCAAATCTCCCCTCCCGGTCGACCAGCGAGTTGCTTTCCGGAACCTGATAGAAGATCCGATCAGCCACTGAGACCTCCGCCCGTTCGGCAGGCACATAGCAACCGATCTGTGCCAGCAGTTGCACCTGGGCAATCGTTTTGCAGAAAGCGGTTTTCCCGCCACCGTTTGGGCCGGTCACAAACGTAATTCGAGTCCCGTTCAGATCGATATCGTTAGGCACGTAATCCGTATTCCCTTTTCCCAGGATAGGGTTCCTGACCGTTTTCACGACCAGAGCGTGCCGCTCTGAATCGATGAGTGTCGGTAACACAGTCGAACTCCCGAACGCTTTGGCATAACGATGAAAAGAAAGCAATTCATCGATCTGTCCTAATGCCTCTAACGCCCGCTGAACATCGCGCGAGTCTCTATAGCCATCCCGCAAGGGATAGATAATACTGTCTCTGTCAAAACCTCCGACGACAGGTCCATACAGCAGGAATGAGGGGAGTAAGAACACCATCACGGCGGGCATCGCGTACGGAGAGATTCCCAGCGCGGGGGCATAGTACAGGAAAAGACCCATTGCAATCACGAGCGCGACGATCAGTCGTGGCTTGAAGAGGGTCGGTCTGAATTTGATGGCAGGGGTCAACAGCCATTTTTCAGTCTTCGTCCGGATTGCCCTCTCCGTCAGATAGGCGGGACCTTCCATCAAGGCGTACGATCGTGTGGAGCCAAACGCCTTGAGCGCGTCAAGACGCGCTCGAAGATAGGGGCTTTCAGGTGCGGGCAGAGTATGAGCGCCCTTGACGAGCCCGAGCATGAGCTGCGTCCCATGCCGGTACGTTTTATGCCCGTAACCTCCCGTCTCCATTTTGCCCTTGGGATCCCCAAAGCCGCCGACAAAGGTCCCAAACAGCAGACGGTAAAATTCCTCTTCATGTGTCGCGGCATGATGCACCAGCGCCTCGATGCGCGCTCTCAGATCGGCGTTCGAGTCCAGCTCTTTGACCGCATCCTGCTTGGCCGTGATGGCCTCGATCGAACTCAATGGGTGGGCTAACGAGCGGTACAGCGTCGCTTGCCCAGCGATGGTGTCGGCGTAATTGACGGCGTCGAACAGCCGGTCGACTTCTATCGTGTTGAACGTACGCTCATCGAGGACGCCTTCCCCTGTCGCCGCCGCCTTCGTCGAGCGAACGGACAGTTCCTTGCCGATGGCTGTCAGAAGAGGTTTCTGCATTCGCACACTCCCATTGAGAAAGTCACCACTAGGGTAGCACCTCCTGCCCGCTTCTGGCCAGTCCTATAGTGACACCCTTCCGGGTCATATCCTTCGCCATTCCTTTGCCACCCATCTGTTAGAAGCAGGTGCAATGTTGGCCGTCGTCCACATTCAGACAAAATTCTTGTTAAGTGCCGGAAAAGGTTATAGAGTTTGGGCCAGCCTCAACAACGGCTGGTCGAGACAGACAGCTTACATAATAGTTCGCATGACGGGAGACCTACAACTACGCGCAGATAACGACCGATATAGCGCAGGACTACTACCAACAGAACTTTGCCAACGACGGGCAGCGGTTTGTCGCATGGTATCTGCGCAATATACACCTCCGCGACCCAATCTAAGCTCGCGACGACATTACCGACGGGGCCGACGACATTGTCAAGATTGCGGGAATCAGTCTCAATATGGCACTTGAGGCAGCCGCGAACAAGCCACAACCTGCGAATCGGGTGTTTAGCCCGCAGAACTGGATAAAGGCGGAGACGTGTCTTGCCGGTATCAACTTTGCCATTCACAACAATTTCAACATGC
>JAGWRQ010000172.1 GCA_028869615.1 Candidatus Methylomirabilota bacterium
TCGCGAGCAATGGTAGGCACGGGCGGTCTTGAACCGCCGACCTCTTGCGTGTCAAGCAAGCGCTCTCCCCCTGAGCTACGTGCCTAGATCTCCTCTCTGTCTTCGCAATCACTGCGGCCTATCTTCAATCACTCGGGTCTATTCTGTCAAGGGAAAAGGCGATCTGTAAAGTAAAGTTATCATGCATGGGCAACACTCCCTCCTGTGATAGAAGAGTCATGGTCGTCCAACGTGTCCACCGAGTCAGAAAGGAGGTTACCCATGCATGATAACTTTACTAACCGGATTCACTTTCTGCTTGACAGTCAGCGCACTGCCGGTATTTAATGCTGACGCTTCACTGTAAAAATATGGCTAAATGACACAATGTTGGTCTTATTTGTACAACGATACGTTTTCCACTCTACTGTATGATGCGTAAGGCTTATTTTGATGGGTATAATTGTGGCGAACACTGTGCTTGCCGACGATACCTTTCAGTGGGGAAGCCGGCTCGCCTTATCTGTCGCTTCGACGATTGGGTTCCCGATCCCGATTCTGGCCGGGATCCTGCTCTCACTGATCCTCTTCAAAGGCAAGCAAACGGACCCACAAACCCTCTGGTAACACTTACTCTTCCTCGGCATCTTTCTCGCGTGCCTGTTGGCGGTCGATAACTTCGTAACGCTGGAGTACAGCAAAGAGGTCCAGTCCCTATGATGCCAGCGAGGTGAGATGATGCAGCAGCGCGACGCGCGGCCGCACCGAGCTGTTCTCTGGGGACTGACCATCGGGTCGTGCGTGGGAGCCGCGTATCTCTTTGGCCTGTTCGACGTGCTCGAACTCAAGGCCCTCGATGGCCGCTTCCTGCTCCGAGGTGAGCAGCGGCCCCGCTCGCCGATTGTCATCGTGGCTATCGATGAGGATTCCTTTGACGAGCTCGGACTGCAGTGGCCGTGGCCTCGCACGATGCATGCGACGCTCATCGAGACGCTGCGCAGGGGCGGGCCGGCGATCATCGGTGTGGACATCCTGTTCACCGAGTCGAGCCGGGATTCCCGGGCTGATCTGGCCCTCGCACAGGCTCTGCAGCAGGCCGGAAACGTCGTCATGGCCGCGTTCTTCAGCGTTGTAGAGGGCGATCTTGTGATCAAAGAGGACCTGAACCTCCCGATCCCGCTGCTTCGGGAGCGGGCGGCCGGGTACGGTTTTGTGAACCTCCCGATTGACGCCGATGGTTTCATCCGACGGGCGATACTGGTTCGGGCGCATCAGGAACAACTCCAATCAAGTTTTATCCATCGCCTCCTCCAACTTGCCTCAGCCGCGCCGGGCACAGATCCGCCGTCGCGCGGTCCCGTCCTGATCAACTTTCGGGGCCCGTCCGGCATCTTCCCCACCATTCCGTACTATCAGGTCCTCCGGGGCGAGGTGACGCCGGAAACCTTTAGAGGGAAAATCGTCCTGGTCGGGACCACCACCCCTGCCTTGCATGACCTCTTCCCGACCCCCTTCGCCGCGAGACAGCGGATGCCGGGTGTGGAGATCCAGGCGAACTTGCTCGAGACGCTGCTGCAAGGCATCGCCTTACGCCACCCGTCATCCCCATTCCATCTGCTGCTGCTGATGACCTGGGCCCTGGCCGCCGCCGTGATTGGCTTCCACTTCCGGCCCCTCAAGGCCTTCGGCCTGGTGGCGGGGCTCGGCTTAGTGTACGCCCTCGCCAACGTCCTGGCCTTCATGTTCTTCAACCTGTGGCTTGAGATCATCGCGCCGTCATCGGCGCTTTTCACCGCCTATGGCGCCGTTGTCCTCCGCAACTACGCGCAGGAGGAGCGTGAGAAGCGGAGGCTCGCCCGCTACTTCTCGCCCGCCGTCCTGCAAGAGATCGTGCGCTACCCGGACAAGCTGAGCGTAGGCAGCGATCGAAGGCGGGTGACGATCTTGTTTTCCGACATCCGAGGGTTTACCTCCATCTCGGAGCGCCTGCCACCGGAGGAGGTGGTAGACCTTCTTGGGGAATATCTGACCGCCATGAGCGAGATCATTTTCAAACATGGCGGGGTCATCGACAAGTTTATCGGCGACGCCATCATGGCCTTGTACGGGGTGCCGCTGCCGTACGAGGACCATGCGGCCCGAGCGGTCAGAACCGCCATCGAGATGCAAGAGCAGACCTCGCGCCTCTCGCCCCGTTGGGTCGCCGCGTGCGGCGAGCCGCTGAAGGTCGGCATCGGGATCAACACGGGGGAGGCGGTCGTAGGCAGCATGGGCTCGGTCCAGCGGCTGGAGTACACGGCCATCGGCGACACCGTGAATCTCGCCTCCCGTCTGGAGGGGCTGACAAAGGATTTCGAGACCTCGATCGTCATCAGTCAAGAAACTCAGCAGGAGATCAGCGGGCTGCTCGATGCCTCGCCCCTGGGCCAGATCAAGGTCAAGGGTCGGGCAGCCCAGGTGCGAGTCTACGCCGTGGGCAAGCGGTTGCATTCACGTGTCCCCACCGCGATGCCGGTCACGATCACGTTGGTCGTATCCGAAGACGAGGAGGTGTCATGGCACGCCTCGATAAAGAACCTGAGCAAGGGTGGGGCCACCGTTCAGACGCCCAAGATCATACCCGCAGGGCAGGAGGTCCGCATCGACTTCAGCCTGCCGGATACGCGTGCCATGTTTGGCGCTCGTGGACGGGTGGCCTGGAGCCACGCAGGAGAGATAGGGATCGAATTTCTTGATGTAACGACTGCACAGGTGGCCGCGATCGAAGAGTGCTTGCAGAGTGACAGGGTGGCGGCGCCCGCCCTCAAAGACGGCCTCGTCTCAACCGGATCGACGGGAGGCGAAAAAAGGTGAAAGGGATGGGCGTGATCGTAAACCCCTGGCTTCGGTGGCGGCTCCCCGCGTGGATCATTGCGTGCCAGCTTTGCCTTCTGGGCGCGACCGGCGCGTCCTTCGCCCAGGAGTTCCCGCAGGTTTTCGTGGACCGAGGGATCCTGGAATATGACGAAGGCAATTACGAAGAGGCGCTGAACAACTTCCTGCAGGCCCTGGACCGAACGCCGGAGGATGCCGTTGTCCGGTACTATCTAGGGCTCACCTTTATGGCCCTCGACCGGCCGGGGGAGGCCATCGTCCACCTTGAAAAGGCACGCGGGTTGGAACCCAACGACCTGGACGTCGCCTTTACCCTGGGCGTCGCTTATTCCCGCCAGGGGGATTACGAGGCGGCTCTTCCCCATCTCCGCTTCGTCCACACGCAGCAGCCCTCCCGCGAAAATCTGGGCTTCTACCTGGGGCAGATCCATTTCCGACGGCAGGAATATGATCAGGCGCTGGCATACTTTGAGAAAAACAGCTCCGGCGATGTCGAGTTCCAGCAGTTGACCCGCTATTACATCGGCCTATCGAAACACTACCTGGGCCGGACCGCCGAAGCGACCGAAACGCTCTCGGCCGCCGTGAATCTGCAGCCGCTCTCCCCCCTGGCGTTGACGGCCAGAAAGTTCCTGGAGACCGTCGCGCCCCCGCCGGAGGCGCGGCCGTTCCGGCTGGAGGCGCGAACCGGCGTCCAGTACGACACCAACGTACGGGTGGCCCCCACTGAGAACCTGCTGAACCTTCAGGGTCCCCGCCGGGGCAGCGTCGGCGAGACGGTGTATGCCCGCGGCGAGTACGACATCGTGCGAACCCCGATCTTCAGCGCCACGGCGTCATACGCCTTCCTGCAAGTCTTCAATAACCAGGTGACCGACTTCGATATCATGGACCATACCGGAGGACTCGAAACGACCTACAAAGGGTACATCGCCGCGCTCCCGGCCTTGGTCGGCCTCCAGTACAACTACGAACGCCTTCTTCTGGGCCAGAAAGACTTTGTCGAGCGGCATTACGTCACCCCGTACCTCACCCTGTCCGAGGCCGACTGGAGCCTCACGACGTTGCAGTACCGCTTCGAGACCAAAGACTTCAAGAGCCCGCTGACCGCCGGCCTGCCTGAGGAGAACCGCGACGCTCGCAATTATCTGGCCGGTTTCACCCACTTCTTTCTCTTCGCCGGCGGCAGGCACTATATCAAGCTGGGATATCAGTACGACGCGGAGGTGGCCGATGGTCTCGATTACACCTATCACGGGCACAAGGCCATTGCCGGTTTCCAGGTGACGCTGCCGACGGAGGTCCGACTCCTGTTCAACTACGAACTGCACCGTCGGATCTACCCGGAACCGAATGCCTTGGCAACATTGCTCAACGAAAGCGGGACGGCCGGCA
>JAGWRQ010000173.1 GCA_028869615.1 Candidatus Methylomirabilota bacterium
CAAATGATTATTTTCTCAAGCTCAAAAATGACTTGACAGTCGTGATGGGGTGGGCTAAAAGAGACATCTCTTCAGCAACGTAATGCCGGTAAATGCGCATGAGACACGGTTTTCCACAGCTACCTTATCTTTCGAACCCGTCAAGCGTCGGGGATGATAGCCCTCCTTGTAAGGCGGGACAGCCGTTTGCGCCTTATCCACACCTGTGGATAAATCTGTGGATAATAGAAACCGCGCCTGGGCGGGATTCTCTGGGAATCGTCAAGGAATGTCTTAATATATTCAATAGGTTAGATGAGGAGGTTGCCTGTGGATAACAATGGTCAAGGTGCGAAGGTGAATCCGGCTGATGCTCCCGCCAAGGCAGATGAAATCTGGAAAGAAGCCCTAGCAACCATCCAAGGTAAGGTCACACGCCAAAGCTTCGACAACTGGTTCCGCCCCTTGGTCTTGGAGTCACTGGAAGACTCATGCGTCACGGTTCGACTTCCGAATCCATTCTTTAAGGAGTGGTTCGAGGACCACTATCTGGGCGTCCTGAAATCGGTGCTTACGGACCTGATGTTCACCAGCGTCGAGGTCGTCCTCCGCGTTGCTGAGCCGGTGGGGCGGGGCGAGCCGGATGTGAGGCCCGAGCCTGCTGCCAGGCGGCCGGTCAAGCGATACCGGAACGACGCCGCAATCCTCAATTCAAAATATACCTTCGAGAACTTCGTGGTAGGCAGCTCCAGCCAGTTCGCCCACGCCGGCTGTCTGGCTGTAGCAGAGCAGCTTTCGAAAGCGTACAACCCGCTCTTTATCTATGGAGGCGTCGGCTTGGGGAAGACGCACCTGCTCCATGCCATCGGCCACCTGGTCCTCAAGCGAAACGCCAGACTCAGGCTTGCCTATGTCTCATCTGAGAAGTTTACGAACGACCTGATTAATGCCATCCGTTTCGATTCCACTGGTGAGTTCCGTAACCGCTATCGCAGTCTGGACCTGCTTCTCATCGACGACATCCAGTTTATCGCCGGCAAAGAGCGGACCCAGGAGGAGTTCTTCCATACCTTCAATGAGCTGTACGACTCCTCGAAACAGATTGTGATCTCCTCCGACAGCCTCCCACGCGAGATTCCTACGCTGGAGGAACGGTTACGCTCCAGGTTCGAGTGGGGTCTGATTGCCGACATCCAGCCGCCAGACCTTGAGACCAAGGCCGCCATCCTTCGGAAGAAGGCGCAGGCGGAGGGCGCGCGACTGCCTGATGATGTCTCACTCTTTATTGCCAAGAACGTGCAGTCAAATATCCGGGAGCTGGAAGGCTCGTTGGTCCGCCTCATCGCCTACGCCTCGATGACGGGCCGCGACATCACCTTGGAACTCGCCCAGGAGACACTGAAAGAACTGAACGCCGAACGGGCTAAGATCGTCACACTTGCTGCCATCCAGCAGACGGTGGCTGACTTCTATCGCGTCAAGGTCGAGGATCTCAAGTCCAAGGAAAGAAACCAGGGTGTGGTCCTGCCGCGCCAGGTGGCCATGTATCTCAGTCGAACGCTGACCGCCTCCTCGCTGCCGACTATCGGTGAGGCATTCGGCGGAAAGGACCATACGACGGTGATCCACTCCTGCGAAAAGATCAAGCGGAGGCTGAGTGCTGATGAGGCATTCCGGCGGCAGATCGAATCCCTCTCCCAAGAGATCGCCTCGTAGGGGCGCGACCGAACGTGGCGGCGATTCAGATCAAGCGTGTGTACGACCCGGCGACCCACGATGACGGGGCCCGTTTTCTTGTGGACCGACTCTGGCCTCGGGGCGTGAAGAAGGAAAGCCTGCAGATTGAGCAGTGGCTCAAGGAGGCGGCCCCCAGCGATGCGTTGCGCCACTGGTTCGCTCATGATCCCGAAAAATGGAATGAATTCCGCCGGCGCTACTTCGCAGAACTGGATGGCAAGGCCGGCGCCTGGCGGCCCATTGCGGAGGCGGCGCGTCGGGGCAACGTCACCCTGCTCTATAGCGCGAGGGATACCACGCACAACAACGCCGCGGCGCTGAAGGAGTATGTAGAAAAACGGCTGGCGGCTAAGGGAAGATGATGAGCGGTCGCTGGTGAAAATTCTGTGCGCGGCTTCTGAGGCTGCGCCGTTCGCCCACACCGGCGGACTGGGCGACGTGGCAGGCGCCTTGCCAAAGGCGCTCGGTCGGCTTGGTCACGATATCCGACTCATCATGCCGCTCTACCGCGCTGTAGATGTGCGACGATACGAACTCCGGATCGTCGCAAGTGGGCTGAACGTTCCGGCAGCCCCCGGCCCGCTGGCGGTAGACGTGCTGGAAGGACACCTCTCCAGCGGGGCGCCGGTCTATTTTGTTCGCCACAATCCCTCGTTTGATCGCGACGGCCTCTATCAGACCCCGTCTGCAGAGGATTACCCCGATAATGCGGAGCGTTTCGCCCTGTTCTGCCGGGCAGCCCTGGAGACGTGCCGAAGCGTGGACTTCCAACCGGAGGTTCTGCACGCCCACGACTGGCAGACGGCGTTGCTGCCTGTCTATCTAAAGACCACCCTCCGCAGTGACCCCTTTTTTCAGCGGACTGCAACCGTCTTCACCGTTCACAACCTGGGCTACCAGGGCCTCTTTGCTCCCGAGGTGTTGCCGAAGCTGATGTTGCCTCGAGAGCTGTTCACGCCGGCGAGACTTGAGTTTTACGGGAAGGGTAATCTGCTGAAGGGAGGGTTGCTCTTTGCCGACCTGCTCACTACCGTAAGCCGACGCTACAGCCAGGAAATTCAGACGGCGGATCAAGGGTTCGGTCTGGACGGCGTCCTCAGAGAACGGAAGGACGATCTGTTCGGGGTATTGAATGGGATCGATCCCGAGGAGTGGAACCCGGCCGGCGATCCTCACATCGCTGCTCACTACACGGTCGATGACCTTTCAGGTAAGGCCCAGTGCAAGGCGGATCTGCAGCGGCGACTGAAGCTCCCGGTCAGGGCAACTGTGCCGCTGCTGGCCGTGATCTCCCGGCTGGCCGGGCAGAAGGGGCTCGACCTGTTGCGCGGCATCCTGGAGACGTTGATGGCGCTGAACGTGCAACTCGTCCTGCTGGGGAGCGGTGAGAAGGAACTCGAAGCGGCATTTCGTGAGGCGGCGGCCAAGCACCCGTCCAGGCTGGCTGTCCGGATCGGGTTCGACGTTTCGTTGTCGCATCAGATTGAAGCGGGCGCCGATCTCTTTCTGATGCCCTCGCGGTACGAGCCGTGTGGTCTGAATCAGATGTACAGCCTGGCCTACGGAACCATTCCGGTCGTCCGCGCTACGGGCGGACTGGACGACACCGTTGTCCGGTTCGATCCCGTCACAGGGCAGGGGAACGGATTCAAGTTCGAGGACGCAACTGCGGCCGCTTTTCTCCAGGCCATCTGGCAGGCTTTGGAGTTGTACCGAGAAAAGAGCCTGTGGCACCGGCTGATCAGTAATGCCATGGTTGTCGATTTCACCTGGGATCGCTCTGCCGGAGAATACGAACAGCTCTATCGGCGCGCCGCCGAAAAGAAAAGTGGACAGCAGTAGCTTTACACTGTATTGTGTTGCTCTTTGGCGACGGCTGATTTTACCTCACGAAAGGGGAGAGTTGAATGCGAATATGGAAGAGATTGGGGATTGGACTGCTGACGACAACGATGCTGATCGGAGAGGGCATGGCTTCAGCCCAAAAGGAGCCGGCAAAGGAGCAGGCGAAGGAGCCGGACCCCTTCCAGAACCTCGGTCTTTCGGGCGATCAACGGAGCAAGCTTGACGCGGCCAAGAAAGAGCGGATATCAGCGCTGAGCGCGACTCAACAGAAAGTTATGGCGCTCCGACAGAAGCTGATGAGCCTGGTTGCAAATAAGAAGGCCTCAGACCGAGAAATTGACAAGATCGCCGACGAATGGGTTGCGGCAGACAAAGAGGCGCTGAAGACGGAAACGAAGTTCTACAAGGTGTTACGACAGGTACTCACTCAGGAGCAGCTCACAACGCTGAGTAAGGGCGGCAAGTGACCGCGTGAGCAGCCCTCAGCATGATCGGTTAGTTGAGGATCTGAGCTAGGGCGATTCCGTGTGCTCCGCCGGTCCGGGAGTGAGGGTTCGGCGAGTCGTCTCTCTGCGGTAGGGCGCATTGAGATACTGCGTTGCCATGTCTTTGGCGATGCTGTCGGTCTTGATGGCCAGCGCCATCCGGTAGCTCCGCTCCGCCTCCGTTCGC
>JAGWRQ010000174.1 GCA_028869615.1 Candidatus Methylomirabilota bacterium
TGGCTCGCGACAGCCGACAGCCGTCAACGATGCTGGCATGGTTCAGCGCATCGCTGAACACGACGTCCTGTGAGTCCATCAGCGCGGAGATGACGCCCAGGTTAGCCTGATACCCGGTGCTGAACAGGAGGGCAGCCTCGGCCTGTTTGAATCGAGCAAGCCGTTTCTCCAGTTGAGGATAGAGATCGTGGTTACCCGAGATCAGACGGGCTGCAGCGACGCCGCAACCGTATCGCATAGTGGCCTGGCAGGCGGCCTGCTTCAATCGCGGGTGGCAGGCCAGACCAAGGTAGTCGCTTCCGGCGAAGTGAATGACCTTTCTGCCGTCTACATGAATCCGTGAGCCTTGTGGGCCATCGACCTGTCTCAGCCACCGGTACAGGCCCTCGGCCTTCAGGCTGTCCAGTTCCCGCTGAAGCGACTGGATCATGTTGTCGCGCAGAGGTGGAACGTCACGGGTTGCCGGCATCTTCGTTTTCTCAGCGGAGATCATTGTCTGGACATTATAGAGGAAGCATGGCAGGTGAGCAACCGGAACCGGCGGGGCGGTAGCCTGCCGGTTACCGATCTTGGTAGGCGTGCGTGACGTACTCGTGGATCATCCTATCCGTATTGAAGAAAGAGGCGTTGAGCGCAATAGTAAATCGCATCAACTCTGCCCATCGTAGGGGGTTGCCGTAGTAGAGGGGCAGGATTGTTTCCTCCAGCTTGCAGTAGAGTTCTTCTGCGTCTTTGTCATCCCGCCTCTCGAATACCGTCCCGTAATCTCGGGAACCGATAGCCCAGCCCGTTACCCCTTCCACAAGCACTTCCAGCCACCAGCCGTCGAGAACGCTGAGGCTCGGCACGCCGTTGTGGGCCGCCTTCATCCCGCTGGTGCCGGATGCTTCATACGGCGGCTGTGGTGTATTGAGCCATAGGTCCGTGCCCGAGGTGAGCAGCAAACCCAGCTCCATATCGTAATTGGGCAAGTAGGCGATCTTGACCTCAGGCGCCAGCTCTTTCGCCCAGCGGAATATTTTTTGAATGAGTGCCTTTCCCTCTTCATCCTTGGGATGCGCTTTTCCGGAAAAGATCACCTGCAACGGGCCGCGCTGGAGCGAAATGCGCCTGAGCCGCTCCGGATCGAAAAAAAGGAGATCCGGGCGCTTGTAGGACGTCGCCCTCCGTGCAAAGCCGATGGTGAAGGCATGCAGATCGAAGGCCGCATTGGCCGTTCTGTTGACCTCTGTGATCAGCAACTGCTTGGCCTTGTCATGGGCCTGACGAATGGCGTCAAGGGGAATGCCAAGGGCGTACCGCAGGAGGAAGCTGTCCTCTCGCCAATCCGGGGTATACCGATCATACAGGGCGCGAAATGCCGGGGAAGTCCAGGTCGCAGAATGCACGCCGTTGGTGATGGAGCCGATGGCGCGATCCGAAAACAAGGTGCGTGACACCTCACTGTGCCGTTTGGTCACCCCGTTCACGTAATCGCTCAAATGAAGTGCCACACATGTCATGTTGAGCGAGCCGTTGCAACAACCGAGAGCGTGTAACGCCTCCCATTGGTCTGCGTTCAGGATGCGTTGGGCCAGATCGATGGGGAACTCATCGTGGCCGGCGGGAAGCGGTGTGTGGGTGGTGAAGACGCAACGTCGTTTCACCAGATCGATGGCGTCATCCTGCTGCTCTGGCGTCTGTTTGAACTCCTCGGCAAACAACTCCAGGGCCAATAGGGCGGCATGGCCTTCGTTCATGTGGAACTTGACAACTCGGGTGTAACCCATCGCCCGCAGCATGCGCACGCCGCCCACCCCGAGAATGACCTCCTGACACAGGCGATACCGCTGGTCACCGCCATACAGGTAGTCGGTCAGCGTGCGGTCATAGGGATCGTTGTCGGGCAGATCCGTATCCAACAGCAACACCGGAACAACGGCGCCTGACGCCCCGGTGATCAGGTATCGCCATGCGCGCACGGTGACCTGCCGTCCCTCGATCTCCACCTGGCACGTGCTATCCGTGAGGTGGAGGAATTCGTCTACGGGCCATACCGCCGGCTCCTCGTACTGGCGCCCCGCTTCATCGAGCCGTTGGGAAAAGTAGCCCTTTCGATACAGCAGTGTGACACCGACCATGGACAGCCCCAAGTCGGCAGCGCTACGCAGCATATCACCCGCCAACACACCAAGCCCTCCGCTGTAGGTGGGCAGAGGGCTTTCGAGTGCAACCTCCATGGAGAAGTAGGCGATCGTTCGCGGTGCAGGTCTCTCAACCTTCATAGATGAGTTGTTCCCCTCCTCAGCGTCCAAAGACACTGTGCAACATCTGCGTTGCCTCTCAACGCTATTTGCGCAACCTTACCTAACATAGTATACAACATATCATATCTGCCGGTTTTTTGCAGTAATTAGATGTCCTGTCTATCTTGCGAATCCAACGACGGGAGGTGCGGTCTCTGAAGCTCACTGTCGGTGGCCCTGAGGCTATTTGACTCCTTGTTGTGGTCGCGATATGATGAAACTAAGGCGTGATGCGTCGAGGACGTTATCATGGATCTGCTGGGGCGGGGGCAGTCGGAAAGGGCGTGGAGATGCTGTTGAAGGGTGAGGAGGAATGCCATGCCGGAGATGAAGGTCGGTTACGTCAAAGAGTATTTCGCCAAGGTGGGGGTCGCCGCAATTGAGATCACCGAGGGCCACCTAGTGGTGGGTGACACCATCCACATTAAGGGCCACACGACCGATTTTACCCAGCGAGTGGATTCGATCCAGCTCGAGCACCAGACTCTCCAGCGAGCGGAGTCTGGCCAGTTGATCGGGGTCAAGGTCCGCGAGCGGGTCCGGCCACACGATCAAGTCTTCAAGGTCACAGAGTAGGGAGCAGTCGTCAGCGCCCAGCGAAAACGAGTCAGCGGTTCAGGAACATCGAGTCCGACCCCAATTATCGACGGGCCCTACCGGAGCGGCTCGGGCATCATCTCGCGCGCGTAGGGGTCGGGTGGGTTGGCGTCGTTGGTCCACACCTCACCTCCGTTGGGCATCTTCCACCAATGCGGATGGGTTTCGAGCCTACGTACATCTTCGGTGCCGGGGATGCGGTAGGGCTGCTGCCCCTGGAACGACCGGTCCCACCCTTCCCAGACGTGGGCTTGCGAGGCGCTTGCATTCTGGAAACGATCGTGAATCAACTGCGAAACCACCTGCTGCGTCTCGCTTTGGATGCGGCTCACGGCCAGATTTGTCTGCCCTTGGCGCGCCTCCCAATTCTGGTCTTTAGCGAAGCTTCCCACGACATGGGACAGCAGCATCGCCGCCTGGCTTGCCTGCTGCGCCGAGGCGATGAAGCCGACCACCGGCCACACGAACCACACGGCACCGCCTTGCGACTGGACGAGCGTGGTTGCGGCGGAGACATAGCCGATGCTGGGTGCGCCACGGAGGTTGCAGGCGAAGCTGGCCTCGCCCGCGCTCACCGACAGCCGGATGCCTGCCGCCGCAAAGTCATTGCTAATCCGCGGGGAGGGCAACGTCGCCGTTCCTTTGGGCGACACGCCAGTGCAGCTTTGGGCGATGCGCGCCGCGCCCCATTGGCCGGCAAAGGTCGCGCCGGGCAGATAGCGCTGCGCGACCGACTGATCGGGGAGCACCATGCCTTCGCGGATTCCCTGCATCTGCGTCCACTGGGTGGGGACTATGTAGATCCTCAGATCGGGATGGCTGAAGAACAGCTCTATTCCGCGATTCGGCGAAATAGCGACCAGCCAGGGCGACACAACGGTGGCGGAAAACCGGCGCATGCCGCCTTGCACGCTCCAGCCTTCTGGCACGTCGATGGTGAAGGCATGCTCGTTGGGATCGGTGAAGACAGTCCAGCGCCCGACCCAACTCGCTCCAGGGCTTTCCTGCTGACCTGTCCACGATGATAGGCCGGGCTGAGCCGTGGGACTCGGCCCGCCTGGGCCAGATGCGGAACGGGATCTCCAGACGAGGAAGATAGTCCCAATGAAGGCAAGGATCACCAGCCCCTTGATATATGCTCGCATTGACTTCAGCACAGTACCACCTTTGAGTTCCCAACACTGACTCGTTCTTGAGTATGATAGGGACTAATAGTGCTCACTGTAACTGTGGCCACATCTCGCACATATATTTCTGTTGCTTACATCCTCCTCAAATCCTGCACAGCCACATTTCGAGCATTTCCCGACTCCGCACCATATTGGCTCGTCTTTTTGA
>JAGWRQ010000007.1 GCA_028869615.1 Candidatus Methylomirabilota bacterium
CACAGCGTTCAGCTCTCCTTTCGGTCCCGTTCCACAGCCGCTCCCACCTCATCCAGGCTGAGTGTTCTCAGGTAGTCCCGCAACCCTGGCGCCAGATCCGGGCGCTTGAGCGCAAACTGCACGGTCGCCTTCAAAAAGCCCAGCTTGCTCCCGGCATCATACCGGCGCCCGCGGAACGCGAGCCCATATATCGGTTGTGTTCTCAGCAGCACCCGCAGGCCGTTCGTGAGCTGAATCTCTCCGCCCTTGTCCGGGAGAGTCCGTTCAAGCGCCTCAAAGATTTCGGGTGTCAGAATGTAGCGCCCGATAATGGCGAGGTCGGACGGTGCCGCGGCCGGGGACGGCTTCTCCACCAGATCCAGGATCTGATAGACCGAATCCTCAATCGACTTGGGGTCGATGATCCCATAGCTGCCGGTGTCCTCCTTACTGACCCGCTGCACCGCAATGACCGATGACCGATACCGTTCAAACGTTGCGATCATCTGCGCCAGACAGGGGACCTCGGCATCGATGATGTCGTCTCCAAGCAAGACAGCAAAGGGCTCATCCCCCACAAGCGCTTTTGCCGTCAGGATCGCGTGCCCTAAACCGAGCGGCTCCTCCTGCCGGATGTAGCAAAATGACGCCAATTCGGAGATCTGCTCGATCTCCCGTAACTGCTCCTCCTTGCCCTGCTGTCCAAGCGCAATCTGCAACTCCAGCGATCGGTCAAAGTGGTTCTCGATCGCGTCCTTCCCTCGACCGGTCACAATGATGATGTCCTCGATCCCCGACGCGGCGGCTTCCTCCACCACATACTGGATGGTAGGCTTGTCCACGATCGGGAGCATCTCTTTCGGCTGTGCCTTCGTTGCAGGGAGGAACCGCGTCCCCAAACCCGCAGCCGGTACAATTGCCTTACGAATCCGCATTGGCCAAGCCCACCCTGACTCCACTTGAACTGTAAGAGAGCGGTGACACCTTCAGGGAAGATCTTGGAGGGACCTGCGGAGGGATCATGCCTGCGGTGACCGCCCTGGCAAAGCCGGCACTGAGGGGAGTGACCATCATACCCAGGCGCATTCCCTTCCCGCCCAGGTGGGCAAGAATGGGCGCAGGTGACCAAAAACGATACGACCGGATTTCGCTCTCGCGAAAGATCCTCATCTCCTTTGATTCATACGCCCTTTGAATGACCTTTAGTTGCTTATTTTATACAGCATCCTTCACTGAAAAGTCAAGCGCCGAGGGACCGGGCCGGTAGCCGTTCGGCGCCCAATATTTCCTCGCGGTGTCGAGTTCCTGCCGTCGGCCCTGGGCGCTCTGAGCCCATGACGAGCACGGGGCTCCGCTTGACGCTGCACCCGTCTTTCTAGTATGATTTAGCTATCCATGTTATCCGCGGTTATGCCTCACCTGGGAGTGTATACGTCGAGAGGGGGGCACATCTTCCCATACGCCTGGCGCCTTGAGGGCGCCCTGGTTCTTATCTTTTTCACACTTACGGCCTGCGCTTCCCGTCACATCGTGGATGGCTTCTTGGTCGACGAGGCCCGAGGGTTCAGGATCCCGATGCTGCGCGATGGTTGGCGACAGCTCGAGGTGGAAGGGACCGAGCTGGCCTTCCGAGCCGAACCGGGCGGCCAGGTGGCTGCACTGTTGGTCAATTGCGAAGAGGAGCAGCCGACGGCACTTCGACTTCTCGCCAGACGCCTGTTCTTTGGGATCAGCTCAAAACAGGTGGTGGCCCAGAACGTCATCTCGCTGAACGGCACAGAGGCGGTCCACACACTGCTCACGGGGCGACTTCAAGAGACTCCTGTGATGGTCAGCAGTTACGTCGCCAAGGCCGGCGAGTGCGCCTATGACCTTGTGTACGTCGCCTCTCCGGAGGCCTTTCAGGACCGGCTGGCAGAATTTGAGCGGTTCGCCAAGGGCTGGACCTTGACTGCAAAAGGCTCCAAGCTGAAGTAAAGAACTGCGATAAGGACGTGCGGTGCGAAATGTAGCCTTAGCAATCGGAGGCCGGTCGATTCGATTGCTCGAATTGCTGGGCGGGCTCTCGCAACTTACCTATGACACTGTGTACTGCGCCTTCACACCTCCCTTCGACCTTCGTGGGCTCATCCGGCAAGCCGATCATATCGGGGTGAAATCGATCTCGATTGCCGGCGTAGCTGCAGTCTTCACCGGCCTTGTCCTGGCGCTGCAAACCGCTTACGGCCTGAGCCGATTCGGGGCGAAGGCGTATGTGGGGATTATCGTCTCACTCTCGATGGTCCGCGAATTGGGGCCGGTCCTCACGGCACTGTTGGTGGGAGGGCGGGTCGGCTCCGGGATCACCGCCGAGCTGGGATCGATGAAGGTCACGGAGCAGATCGATGCGATGCGGGCCATGGGAGCGAATCCGGTCAAAAAGCTGGTGGTGCCACGAGTGCTGAGCGCGATGCTGGTCCTGCCGCTGCTGACGGTCATGGCGGACATCCTGGGCATTCTGGGGGGTATGGTCGTCTCCAGGTACGAGTTCCAGGTCGATTACCAGCTGTACTACAATACCGTAACACGCAACCTGACGGTGGCCGACATTGTCAGCGGTCTGGGCAAGACAGTGGTCTTCGGCTTTATCATCGCCATCGTCGGCTGCTACAGAGGGCTGGAGACGGTGGGCGGAACAGAAGGTCTGGGCAGGGCTACGACCGCGACCGTTGTCACATCAGCCATCGCTGTCATCATCTCGGATTTTTTTCTGACGAAGTTCTTCTGGTGGCTGGAGGGCTGGTAAGATGAGCGCCTCGGCCATCGAGTTCCGCCAGGTCTACAAGTCGTTCAACCACATACCGATCCTGGCGGGAATGGATCTCATGATCCGGTCGGGTGAGACTGTCACCATCATCGGCGGGAGCGGGATCGGCAAGAGCGTCACCTTGAAGCTGATCGTCGGCCTGCTCAAGCCGGAGGCGGGCCAGATCCTCATTGAGGGGGAGGATATCGTGCCGCTGACGGAAGACCAGCTCATCAGGATCCGAAAGAAGATCGGGATGGTCTTTCAGAGTTCGGCGCTCTTCGATTCGCTCTCGGTGGTCGAGAATATCGCCTACCCTCTCCGGGAACACACAGCCATGTCGGAGTCGGAGATCCGAGAACGGATCACAGAGACGCTCCATCTTGTAGGGCTCGAGGGCGCCGAAGACAAGGAGCCGGCCGACCTGTCGGGCGGGATGAGAAAGCGGGTCGCCTTGGCCAGAGCGATAGCGCTGACGCCAAGAGTCATTTTGTATGACGAGCCGACGACCGGCCTGGACCCTACCAACACCGAGAAGATCAACGAGTTGATCGTGGATATGACCAGAAAGCTCGAGGTGACGTCGGTGGTAGTCACTCACGACATGCGGAGTGCGTTCAAGATCTCCGATCGGATCGGCCTGCTGGACAAGGGCAAGATTATCGTTGTCGGAACGCCGCGGGAGATCGAGTGCGCCGATCTGCCGCTGGTTCGGCAGTTTATTAACGGAGCGATGGCGTAAGCAACGTTCCAGGTTCAAAGTTCCAAGCTTTGACCGACATGGGACCTGGAACTACAATGGTGCTGCAGGGGAAAAGCAGATGGCGGAACGTGAACGGTGGATGCGGCTGCGAGTGGGCGCCTTTGTCTTGGGCGCCCTGGTGCTCTTCATGGTCTTTGTTCTGACCATCGGGAGCCGGAGTCGGCTGTTTGAGCGTCACTACAGTCTGCACGCCTTTTTCAGCAACATCGAGGGACTGAACGTCGGAGCGCCGGTCCGTCTTGCCGGCACCTCGATCGGTTCAGTCGATGACATTACCTTCAGCAAGGAGCTTGCCAGCAAGAAGATCCGAGTGACCATGCGTCTGGACGCCAGGCTTCAGGACCGGATTCGGGAGGATTCGATCGCGAGCATCGGGACCATCGGGTTGGTCGGAGACAAGGTGCTCGAGTTAACGGTAGGCAGCCCTGATAAGCCGGTCCTGCGCCCAGGGGCGACGATTGCCAGCGTCGATCCGCCGGACTACGCCAAGCTGCTCCAGAAAGGCGATCAGATTGTGAGCAATGTGGTGAAGATCTCGGACGCCTTGAACCAGCTCGTAGGCGGTGGAGCGGGGACGGAAGCGAGACAGGATCTGGCCGAGGGCATCGCCTCCTTCAACCGGATTATGGGAGAGATCGAACAGGGGAGCGGGCTGCTGCACGCGCTGGTCTACGAGAAGCGCTCGGGTAACATCCTGAAAGAGTTGTCTGAAGCCACGACCGCCCTTCAGCAGTTGGCGAACTTGATGAAGCAATTTCAAAATCAAAAAGGATTGGCGCACATCCTGTTTGCGGATCCGCGAGCCGAATCGATCATGGCCGATCTCGAGCAGACCTCCAAGAATCTCAAGTCGGTCTCCGTTCGCCTGGCTCAAGGGGAGGGAACGCTTGGAGCGCTCATCGACGACCCTACGCTGTACGAGGATCTGTCGTCTCTCCTGCGAGGGGCGAATCGCAGCCGGATCCTGCGAAGCCTGATCCAGTCCACCCGGCGGTCCGGCGCCTCTGCTGAGCCGCAATGAGTACGCCTGCTGCGGTGTCGGTGATCGTCCACGGGCATTTCTACCAACCACCGCGTGAGAATCCCTGGACCAACGAGGTCGAACAGCAACCCTCTGCTGCTCCCGCCCACGACTGGAATCAGCGGATTACTGCGGAGTGCTATACCCCGAATGGCTGGGCCAGGCTCCTGGACCACGAAGGCCGGATCGTCAGTCTGGTCAATAACTATGCCGGCATCAGCTTTGATATCGGGCCGACGCTCTTCCGCTGGCTCGAACGCAAGACCCCCGAGACCGTTCGCCGCATTATCGAGGGCGATCGTGACAGTGTGGTCCGGTGTGGCGGCCATGGCAATGCCTTGGCCCACCCGTACGTCCATGCCATCCTGCCGCTCGCCAACCCGAAGGACCGCGCCACGCTGGTCAAGTGGGGGATCGTCGAGTTTCGGTCCCGCTTCGGCCGTGAGCCGGAGGGGATGTGGCTTCCGGAAACGGGCGTGGATCTGGCGACGCTCACGCTGCTCAGTGAGCACGGGATCCGCTATGCCGTCTTAGCGCCCTGGCAGGCGATCCGGGTTCGCCCGTTGGGAGGAGAGCAATGGCATGAATTGGGCTCAGACTGGATCGATCCCTCGCGCCCATACAGGTGCCGCTTGCCTCATGGGCGCGCGATCGATCTCTTTTTCTACGATGCAGGCCTGTCTCGCGCCATCGCCTTTGATGGCCTGCTGCAGGGGTCCGATCGCCTCGCCGGCCGACTCGCCGAGGTCGCTCGCAGCTCGCCATCACGCCTGCATATCCTCTGCACCGACGGCGAGTCGTACGGTCATCACACCAGGTTCGGAGAGCGCGCGCTGGCCGTTCTGCTGGCGAAAGAGACTGCGCCAAAAGAGCTCGCGGTCACCAACTTCGGGGCCTACCTCGCGAGCGCGCCCCCCACGCATGAGGTCGTCATTCGGGATGGAAGCGCCTGGAGCTGCGCCCATGGCCTGGGGCGGTGGAAGGAGGACTGCGGGTGCAGCACTGGCGGCCAGCCGGGCTGGCGCCAGGGCTGGCGCGGGCCCTTCCGAGAGGCCATTGACGGCCTTCGCAACAATCTGCAGCGCCTCTTTGCAGAACAGGCCGGTCGGTTCTTCACCGATGTCTGGGCCGCGAGGAACAATTACATCGCCGTGCTCCTTGATCGGAGCAACCCTTCGATTGAGGAGTTCTTTGGGACGCACGCCCACCGATCACTCTCACTGAAGGACAGAGCGGCGGCGCTACAACTGCTGGAGTTGCAGCGGCATGCCCTCCTGATGCAGTCCAGTGACGGCTGGTTCTTCAGCGATATTTCCGACATTGAGGCCGTGCAGAACCTCAAACACGCCGCGCGGGCCCTCGATCTCGCCTCTGCCTTTGCACCTGTGAACCTGGAGGCGAGGTTCATGACCAGGCTTCAGGCCGCAAAGAGCAATATCCCTTCCGAACGCGACGCCCGGCATATCTGGGAGGTCCGAGTTCGCACAGCACGGGTCGGCCTCGCTCGCCCCGCAGCCCTGTACGCCATGCGGTCGCTGGTGGAGACCCTGCCCGAGCCCTATCGCGTGCATACCTTCGACCTTCACCGGCTGAGCCTTGAGCGCTTTCCTCTCATGAATGGGACAATGCTCATCGGCGGCGTCGAGGTCTGTTCATCTCTCACCCTGGAGCGCGAGGAATTCGGGTTTATCTTGAGATGGTTGGACGCCGATGGGATGGACGGCTATCTGTTTCCCTGGAGAGGAGAGGAGGATCTCCAGCGATGGCGGGAGGCGTTTGAGGGTCAGGTTGAAGGCGTATCGCTGCCGAGTGACACCCAGCCAACGCCGATTTCATTGAAGATGCTTTCCCCGGAAGAGCGACAGGAGGTCTTAATGGCGCTCTACAGAGGGTGGGAAGTGCTCCGCAAACGCTACGATGAGCTGGCGACACGAACCCAGGGGTTACTCCGCGCTTTCTTCGACGAGGGACTCTCTCCTCCTGGGGCGCTGAGGGCTCCGGCCGAGTTTACCGCAACCCGCAACCTGGAGGAGTCGTTGCGGCAGTGGCTGTCCGATGGCGGGATCGACCTGTACCGCAGCCTGCTGGCGCAGGCCGATGAGGCGAAGCGACTCGACCTTCCGCAGCAGGCGCACGTACAGGATCTTTTGTCCGGGGCATTCGGGATGCGGATGAGGCGGCTGCGTGAGCGTCCTGACCTGGATCGACTTCGGGAGGTGCAGGAGGTGGTCGACCTCGCCGACCGGATGGGCTACGCTCTGGACCGACCGGAATCGGTCGTCCTGATGCATGAACTCCTCACACGTGATGTGGCGCCGCTGATCGAGCGGGTACTGCAGACCGAGTCCAGGGAGAGTTGCGACCTGGTCTCGGCCGTTCTCCGTCTCGGCGAACGGTTCGGGTTTTCGACCGAAAGGCTTCGGCGGCGCCTTCGTCCATTCGAAGAACGACTGGCGGCCGATCCCGGCCTCTGGCCATAAAGGCAGCGGTCAGCCGTTAGCCATCAGCAATCAGCTTTTTGGCTGAAGAAGGAGCAATCTAGTGGAAGGCTTAGGCAGCGGAACACTCGTGCTCGAGACGATGTTCATCTTCATGCTGATTCTGATCAACGGCTTCTTCGCCGGCTCCGAGGTCGCGGTGATCTCGCTCCGCCGAAGCCGGGTGCAGGAGCTTGTGGAAGCAGGAGATGGCCGGGCATCGACGGTTCAACGGCTCAAGGATGACCCCGACCGATTCCTCGCCACCATCCAGATCGGGATCAATTTTGTCAGCACGCTGGCCTCCGCTATCGGCGGAGCGCTGGCGGTCAGGGTAATCCGCCCCTTGCTTGATCGCCTTCCGGGCGGAGGACTGGGGGCGACGGGTGAGCTGGTCGCGCTTGGGATCGTGGTCGTTGTCATCACCTATCTAACGATCGTCTTCGGAGAGTTGGTCCCCAAATCGCTTGGCCTCCGCTATGCGGAACAGGTTGCCCTCGCCATCGCCGGACCTCACGAGGCCCTTGGCCGTTGGTTCTCAGTGATCGGTCGTCCACTTACTGCGTCAAGCCGCTTGCTCCTCTCGCTTGTCCGGGCCGCCCCGCAAGGGACGACAGGGTTTGTCAGCGAAGAGGAGATCAAGCTGATGGTTCAGGAGGGAAAGGAGAAGGGGATCTTCGACCAGACAGAGCAGGAGCTGATCCACAGCGTCTTCGAGTTCACGGAGACTTCGGTTAAGGAGGTCATGATTCCTCGCCCTCAGATCGATGCGATCGAGCTGGAAACACCACGGGAAGAGGCGCTCAAGTTCATCGTCGAGACGGGCTACTCCCGTTATCCGGTCTACCGCAAGAGTCTCGACGACATCTGCGGAGTTCTGTACTACAAGGACCTGCTGCGCCTACAACTTGAGAACCGACAGGCTTCGCTCCAGACGATCATCCACCCGGCCTTCTTCGTTCCGGAGACCATGCAGGTCAGCCAGCTCCTGAAGGAGCTTCAGCGGAGGCATATGTCAATGGCCATCGTGGTCGATGAGCATGGCGGTGTGGACGGGCTGGTCACCATGGAGGATCTCCTCGAAGAGATCGTCGGAGAGATCCACGATGAGTATGAGGCCGCCGAGAAGCCCGTCGAACGGCTGCGGGACGGCTCGCTCATCATCGACGCCTCCTTGAGTATCAAGGACCTGCGGGACGAGCATGGGTTGCCGTTCCCCGAGTCGTCGGAGTATGAGACGCTGGCGGGCTTTATGCTGAGCCAACTTCAGCGGATGCCCAAGGCCGGCGATATCATCACCTATCAAGGAAAGAAGCTGACGATCGTTGATATGGAGGGTCGGCGCATCGCCCGGATCAAAGTCGAAAAGCTGCCGGCAACGCATTGAACAGGAGGCGTCACATGAATCAGTTCTCCCTCATAGGCTTCCTGATTCTCGCAGTGGTCATCGCAACCTTTTCCGTTCAGAACTCCGGCGAGGCGATAGTCAAATTCGTCTGGTGGCAGTTTCAGAGCTCGCTGGTGGTTGTAATCCTGATTTCAACCGCTCTTGGAGCGATCATGGCGATCTTTCTGAATCTTCCAGGCAACTTCCGTCTACGAATGCGATTGCGGGAGCAGGCACAGCGAATCGCTGAGCTCGAGCAGCGGCTCCAAGAACGTGAAACACGACGTACCAAGGATGTGTCCGAATTCCGTCAAAGTGAAAAGTAGAAAGTAGGAGGTCGTTTGGTGTACAATACTTATTATTGATTCACTTAGAATCGGAATCTTCGTGATAATTGAAGGAGGAATTGAATGATGAAACACCTGATGTCATTATGCTGCGCGACGCTTCTGCTTGTTGCCTGGACATCCCAGGCCCGCGCCCATGGCGGTGAGGGGATGGGTGGCATGGACAAAATGGACGCGTGTGTCCAAAAGAGGGGTCACTATACGGTTCACTTTGCAGCCTACCAGCAAAAATACGGCGAATCAGCGATCGGCATGCTGCAGGAAGTAGGATCCCAAAAGCTCAAGCAGGAATTCCAATCGCATTGCGAAGCGGTTCCGAGCACGGGTAAGATGGCGATCACCTTCGACCTACTTAATGAGGAGATGCGGGAACTACCCATCTCCGTCCAGATTGTGGAAGCCGGCGAAGAGCAAGGCAAGAGCCACGGAGAAGGCCACGAGGAGGGCCACGGCGCGCACACCCATACGATCGCCTCCCTGCCACCCAAGGTGTACCATGATGGATCGATCAGGCTTATGGCCGATATTTCCACACCCGGGCACTATAAGGCCATTATGAAGATGGAAGGTGTCGGGCCAGGGATTGCCCATAAGCCCCATACCGCCTCTGACCCGGGAGAGTTGGACCTGGTCAGGCACAGTCACGGCAGCGGTGATCCAACAGAGGCAGAAATCCACGCTGTTGATCCTACGTTCAGCATTCCCTTTACGGTTGGCCTCCAGACCCAGAGGAGTGGCTCTTCGTTTTTGTCTAACGTGGGGCTTCAGGTGGTCGGCATGTTGTTCGGCCTGTCGGTCCTCATTGGCGGCCTACTATTCTTTCGGAACGGCAAGCGGAAAAAGGAGGCCTGATTTCTTAGATTTTTCCTTGACAGACTGCAGGCCAAATTGCTAGTCTTCATAGCATTTAGCCTTTTCAAGGCACCCGCTATACTGTAAGTTATGCACTTCCCTCTCTCGCTTTCTCAACCGTGTAAATATGATCGTGAATAGCCCGGCAGGACAGGTGATGACGTTTCAAGAGCTGATCCTCGCATTACAGCGATTTTTCGCAGAGCAGGGGTGTGTCATCCAGCAGCCGTACGACGTTGAAGTGGGCGCGGGGACGATGAATCCGGCCACCTTTCTGCGTGTCCTTGGTCCTGAGCCGTGGAAGGTCGCCTATGTCGAGTCGACTCGGCGCCCCGCCGATGGACGGTACGGGGACAATCCGAATCGTCTCCAGCACTACTACCAGTACCAGGTCATTATGAAGCCGTCCCCTGACGACATTCAGGAGATCTACCTGGACAGCCTCCGGAGCCTGGGTATCGACCCGCTCAGGCACGATATCCGTTTCGTGGAGGACGACTGGGAGTCGCCGACCCTTGGCGCCTGGGGTCTAGGTTGGGAGGTCTGGTTGGATGGCTTGGAGATCACCCAGTTCACCTACTTCCAGCAGGCCGGGGGCGTCGACCTGAAACCGGTCTCTGCGGAGTTGACCTATGGGATCGAGCGGATTGCCATGTTCCTGCAGGGAGTGGACAGCGTCTACGATCTGACGTGGGTCAAGGGCGTAACCTACGGTGACATCCATCACAAAAGTGAGGTAGAGTGGTCGGTTCACAACTTCGAGGAGGCCGATGTGTCGCTTCAGTTTCAGCTGTTCGACGAGTATGAACGAGAAGGACTTCGGCTGATCGAGAAGGGGCTGGTACTGCCTGCCTACGACTACTGTCTCAAGTCTTCTCACACGTTTAACCTCCTGGACGCCAGAGGGGCAATAGGCGTCACTGAGCGGACCAGCTTCATCGGTCGCGTGCGCAACCTCGCCCGCCGCTGCGCCGAAGCCTATCTGAAGCAGCGTGAGGATGCGGGCTTTCCGCTCATGAAGGCATGGCAGCCATAACTGCATCGTGCAAAACAATCCGTGATGACCCAAGATCTGTTATTTGAGATCGGAACCGAGGAGATCCCCTCCAGCTACGTGACGTCGGCGCTGAAGGATCTGGAGGCGCAAGCGTGCCGCCTTTTCGAAGAGCAGCGCATTACCTTTTCGGGCGTACGCACGTTCGGTACGCCCCGACGCCTCACCTTGCATGTGGAGCGGCTGGAACAGAGTCAGGGGGATCTGGTTCGTGAGGTGGTGGGGCCGGCCAGGGCGGCCGCATTCGATCCGGATGGCCGTCCGACCAAGGCCGCGCTTGGCTTCGCGAGGGCGCAGGGCGTCCCTGTGGAGAACCTCCGCGTGAAGACACTGGACCGGGGTGAGTACGTTGTTGCCGCCATCGTGGAGCGAGGCGCGCGTCTGGAGGAGATGTTGCCGACTCTCCTGCCCCGCCTGATCACGTCGCTCTCCTTTCCGAAGTCGATGCGATGGGGGCAAGGCACATTCCGGTTTGTCCGCCCGATCCGGTGGCTCATTGCGCTGTACGGTGGCCGGGTAATCCCCTTTGAAATTGACGGGATCACAAGCGGAAACAAGACGTGCGGTCACCGATTCCTGAGCCGGGGTCAGATCCGCGTCAGAAGCTTCCAGGATTATATCGAAAAACTGGAGGAGCGGTATGTCATCGTCAACCAGCACCGTCGTCGGCAACTGGTGACAAAGCTGGCCGAGGAGGCCGCGGCCACAGTCGGCGGCAAGCCTGTCTTCGACGATGAGTTGGTGGAGATGGTGACCTGCCTGGTGGAATACCCCACCGTCGTCTGTGGTCGCTTCGAACGGGAGTATCTCACCCTGCCTCGTGACGTAATCATGACCCCCATGCGAAAGCACCAGCGCTACTTTCCGGTGACTGACGATGCCGGCAAGCTCCTCCCCTATTTCGTGGCGATCTCCAACATGAAGGCGAAGGACATGGACCTTATCCGCGCCGGCAACGAACGAGTCCTGAGGGCGAGACTCAAGGACGCGGCCTTCTTTTACAAAGAGGATCGCCGGGTCCAGCTTCGCGAGCGAGTTCCTCAACTGAAGGGGATTACCTTTCAGGAGCGACTTGGCACAATGTTCGAGAAGACCGGGCGGCTTGCAGAGCTCACTGCCTACCTGGCCGAGCAGATTGCCCCGCACCTTGCCCATGATGCCGGTCGGGCGGCTCAGTTATGTAAGGCCGACCTCGTTACCATGATGGTCAAGGAATTCCCCAGCCTGCAAGGGGTCATGGGTCGCGAATATGCGCAGCTCTCCGGGGAGCCTGCGGTTGTGGCCCAGGCGATTGAGGAGCACTATCTCCCCCGCTTTGCCGGCGACAGGCTTCCGGAATCATTGGTCGGCGCTCTTGTGGGCCTGGCTGACCGGCTCGACACCATCTGTGGCTGCTTCGGCATCGGGCTCGTACCGACCGGATCGGAAGATCCGTACGCCCTCCGGCGGCTTGGACAAGGGGTCGTACAGATCCTGCTCAACGTAGGGATCGATCTGCCGCTCTCGCAGCCGATACGGAAGAGCCTGGAGCTCTTTGGCGATCGCTTGACGCTGCCACGTGAGCGTGTCGCGCAGGAGGTCATGGGGTTTCTGGCGGCCAGGCTTCAGGCGATCCTGATGGAACGAGGCGTGCCCGGCGATCTCGTTGAGGCTGCTCTGTCGGTCGATGCGGAACGGGTCTCCGATGCCGGCAAACGCGCCGAAGCCTTGGCTGCCTTCAAGCGGGAGGCCGATTTTACAGAGCTGGCGGTAGCCTTCAAACGGGTTATCAGAATCCTGCCCAAGGGTTTCTCTAAATCGGTCGATCCGCGGCGGTTCGTGAGCAGCGCAGAACGGGCGCTCCACGGCGAGGCGACAACGCTGCGGGCTGAGACGGAACGCCTGGTGCAAGCCGGCGATTATGTGAGAGCTCTGCAACTCATCGCCGCGATTCGCCCCATTGTGGATATGTTCTTCGAAGAGGTGCTGGTGATGGCGGAGGATCGAGACCTGCAGGAGAACCGTTTGGCCATCCTGAAGGAGGTTGCAGATCTGTTTGGCGGGATTGCGAATTTCAGCAAGGTGATGGCGTCGTAATCGTTCAGCCATCAGCAGAGTCTGTTGAGTCGACTCGACAGACTCAATGACCCAACAGACCCGGTTGAAGCTGAACGCTGGACAGCCATAATGCGTGAGGGGTCATGATAGACGCAGCGATCTTGGAGCGGATCAGCCGGGGCATCATTCTCAGGACCGGAGCGTATCTGACAAATGATCACTTCGTGTTGCCCTCCGGACGTCACACCCAGGAGTATGTGGAGAAGGCGCTGGCCACCACCGAGCCGGCCTTCACGGAAGGGCTGGGAGACGTGATCGCAAAGCATTTCGCAGAAGAGCCGATTGATCTGGTCCTGACTACCGGCTACGGCGCCTCGCTGCTGGGCCATTGCGTGGCACGCGCCCATCCCTTGCGGCCTCGCTTCATTTATGCCAACAAGCAACGCAATGGATCCGGCGCCAGCCAGGTCGTTCTGCCGAGAGAGTTCCGGCAGTACTTTATCGGTGACCCCAAGGTGCTGATCGTTGAAGACATTGTGACCACCGGTGAGACGGTCAAGGGACTCATCAAGCTGGTCAAATCGTTGGGCGGAACGGTGGTCGGGATCGGGACGCTCTGGCGGCGAATCCGCAAGGTGAATTTCAAATTCCCATTTTTTACGCTGGTCGATCGGGAATTCCCGACGTACACCCCGAAGGATTGCCCGATGTGTCGCAGAGGGATGCCGATCAATCAGGAGTTTCTATCGAGGCCCAGTCCACCGAAGTCTCACCGAGTGAGGACTGGCGCCAATTGACGATCGTGCCTCGAATCGGTAGCTTTGCCCGGCGTTTTCCGACCGTGGAAGCTGTGAACACAGCAGGCTGACCTGCCGGAAGAAAGGCGATTCGCTGCGCACTCGAGAGGATATGATCGGGATCGATGAGGTATGATACCCAAGACACTCACAACCCAGAGGAGACCCCTATGATCAATGGATTGAGGCGTATACCGGTTTGTGTCTGGCTGGCCGTATTCGCAATCCTGTCACCTGCCGTATCGTGGGCCGAGACCGCTCAACGGGCTGTCACGCTGGGGCGAGAGACCGAACTCATTGCCGCCCGTACTCCGGCCGAGGCGGAAGCGCCACAAGACGACCCGGCACAGCAAAAGGGGGTCTTCAATCCCCAAGAGGGATTTCAGGCGGGAACCTGGCACCTCGGCGCTGTGGCCGGCTACAGCACCCCACTGAACCTACCTCCCCGGGAGAGGGGAGCGCCCAACGTCCACTTCGCCCCACTGTTCCTCCAGGCTGGGTACACCGTCACCGATGTCCATGGACCGACTCCGATCCGAGGGAGTGCGGAAGTCATCCTCGAACCCACCTTCCTTATCACCTCCACCCCCAAGAAAACCTTCGGTGAAGGGGCCAGCCTTCTTGCTCGGTACAACTTTGTGACCGGCACCCGCTTGGTTCCGTTCTTCGACCTCGGGGTCGGGATTTTGCATTGGAATCTCGAACTGCGCAACCCCAGGATCCTTGGAACCAGGTTCAACTTCACGCTGCAGGCCGGCACCGGCCTCCACTACTTTGTCACCGATCATCTGGCCGTCACCGGAGAGGTGCGATTGCATCACATCTCAAATGCCGGTCGCCAGAGCCCCAATATCGGCGTTAACTCGATGGTCTATGTCTTGGGCGCCTCCTATTTCTTTTAAGTCCTACTCTTTGCTGCCGCCGCGAACCCATTTGTTCGGGGTGCCGTCAAGAGGCGAACTCTCGCCTGGTCGCCAGAGCACCGACTGCTCGATCTGCTTGGCGAGGGTGAAGTCCTTTTCGGTGATCCCCCCGGCGGCATGAGTCCTCAGCTTTACCCAGACCTTGCCCCATGTGACCTCCAGGTCGGGGTGATGCCAGGCGGCCTCAGCCAGATAGGCGATCGTGTTGACCAGCATCAGGGTGGTTGGCCAGCCGTCGGTATTGAACTTTCTCCTGATCCATCGCCCCTCCAGGTACCACCCGGGCAGCTCTTGCTCCAGACGCTTGACCACGTCCTCATCCGAAATGACCGGACATTCTTTGGCTTTTAACATGGCCTCCCCTTTACTTAACTAATACCCCATGCGCTGTTGACGCGCCCACAGATATCGACATCTCTCCACCTCCGTCATTGCGAGCGACCGAAGGGAGCGCAGCAATCTCACCGTCGTTGTCTTGAAGGACTGTGAGTTTGCTTCGGCTTCGCCTCGCACTGACGCTGGAGACTTTCGAATCAGTCATGCCCCCTCTTATTCGAAATGTAGGATGTAACCTCACGTTGGGCAAGCGAATTCGGGTGTCGATATCGAGTTGCCGATTGATGCTCGAAAGCGTGCCTCTCTGTCGGCAAGTTCCCACAAAAAGAAAACGCCCCGCGATGGAACGCTGGGGCGTGTATTGTTCTTTGTTATTTGCTTCAAAGAGGGATCGAAGGCTGTGCGCGGATCCCTCCTCTTAATGGTGTATCTGCCGGTGTTTTACGCCCTCATAGCGGGTTCCGGCGATCTCCTTCAGGCGCTTTAGATCGTGCCTTGCTTCCATCCATCGTATCCCTCCTGAGACAGAGCGCATCATGAGGGAGGTCGTTCGCGCGTATCCTCCCGTATAGCGAACCCCCCGCAGCAATTCGCCATCGGTGATGCCGGTGACGGCTACAAACACATTCTTTCCCTTGCAGAGGTCATCTACAGTCAAAATGCGATCTAAGTCGTGACCTTCCGCCTCAAGAATCCGTCTGTCTTGCTCATCTCTCGGCCAGAACCTGCATTGCATCTGACCACCCAGACACTTCAACGCGCAGGCAATGAGCACCGCCTCCGGCGAGCCCCCAATCCCCATGAGGACATCGATACCGGTGTCTTCTTCCATGGCCGCCATCACCCCGGGGGCAACGTCTCCCTCGCTGATCAGCTTGATCCGGGCTCCAGCTTCTTTCACCTCTTTGATGAGGCGTTCGTGACGTGGCCGATCGAGCATGACTACTGTGAGGTCATCCACCTCCCGGCTCTCGGCCTGCGCGATCCGTTGCAGGTTCTCTTTGACGGGAGCGTTGATGTCAATCGCCCCTGCAGCCCGAGGCCCGACAACAATCTTATCCATGTAGCCAAGTTGGGTAGAAAACAGCGTGTGCCGATCGGCAAGCGCCGCCACAGAGATCGCGCCGGGTCGGCCATTGGCGAGGAGCGTGACGCCGTCAATCGGATCTACCGCAACATCAAGAGCCGGTGTGGAGCCTGTGCCGACCCGCTCTCCCACATGCAGCATGGGGACCGGACCTTTCTGCCCCTCCCCAATCACCACCGTACCGTCGATCTCCAACGAGCTCAGGGCATAGCGCATCGCGTCAACGGCGGCTTGATCGGCGCTGTCACGGTCGCGCCTGCCCATCAGACGAGCCGCCGCCAAGGCGGCAGCCTCAGTGACCCTGCTGAGCTCAAGAGCCAAGTTTCGATCCATTAGCTCGGTCATAGTATGGTTTCCCTCCCTTACCCTCTACCCGCACCCTGTTGTTATTGTTGCTCCAACGGTAGGATCATGCCAGGAGCTCCATAGCCCGGGACACTACATGCTCAGCCGTAAAGCCGAATTGCTGCATAAGGACTTGATACGGCGCTGAGGCTCCAAATCGTGTCATACCAATCACCCCTCCACACAGACCTACGTAGCGGTGCCAACCGTGCGGCACTCCGGTCTCTATGGCAAGGCGGGTGGTTACTGCCGGGGGAAGCACCTCGTTGCGATACGCCTCCGGCTGCCGATCAAACAGTTCCCAGCTCGGCATGCTGACGACGCGAGCAGGGATGTCTTCATCGGCCAATCGTCCCCACGCCTCCAGGGCCAGGTGTACTTCCGACCCGGAAGCGATGAGGATAACGCGCGGATGACCCTGGTCGGCATCAGCCAGGATATACGCTCCCTTCAGAAGCAGTTCGGCGGGCGGGAATTTCGTCCGGTCGAGAATCGGAAGTTTCTGTCTGGTGAGGGCCAGCGCCACAGGCCCGGTACGGTGTTCCAAAGCGGCGCGCCAGGCGACAGCAGTTTCTGTCGCATCGGCAGGGCGGATGACTGTAAGGTTGGGCATGGCCCGGAGGGAGGCTAGATGCTCAATCGGTTGGTGGGTGGGGCCATCTTCGCCCAAACCGATGCTGTCGTGAGTGAAGACATAGATCACATGGATGTGCGAAAGCGCCGCGACCCGGATGGCGGGACGCATATAGTCGGAAAAAACGAGGAAGGTCCCGCCATACGGGATCACCCCCTGGTGCAATGCCATGCCGTTGAGGATCGAACCCATCGCGTGTTCTCGAACGCCAAAATGAAAGTTCCGCCCCCCGGGACTTGATCTCTGGAAGTCGCCGTCTCCTTTCAGGTAGGTATTGTTGGATGGGGTCAGGTCGGCCGAACCACCGATGAGGGTCGGCAGGGATGGGGCGATCGCATTGAGCACCTTGCCCGAGGCCTCCCTAGTCGCCAGACTCCCCCCGGCAGGGGTAAACGTCGGAATCTTCTCGACCCAGCCCTCGGGGAGTTGCCCACTCATCACCCTGCTCCACTCTTCGGCAAGTTTGGGATACGCGGCAGCATAGGCGTCGAATCCTGCCTGCCACTCGGCTTCCCAGGCACGACCCCGCTGCAGGGCCTCTCGAAAGTAAGTCAGGGCCTCATCAGGGATATGGAACGTCGGTTCCAGCGGCCAGCCCAACGCCTCCTTAGTCAGCCGTATCTCCTCGTCTCCAAGGGGTGCTCCGTGGGCCTCTGCCGTGTCCTGCTTATTGGGGCTGCCGTAGGCGATGTGGGTTCTGGCAATGATGAGCGATGGGCGGTCATGCGCGGCCTGGGCCGCGCTGAGCGCAGCCTCGATCATCTTGATGTCGTTTCCATCCACCCGCTGGACATGCCACCCGTAGGCTTCAAAGCGTTGTCCAACGTTCTCGGTAAAGGCCAGGTCGGTACTGCCGTCGATGGTAATCCGGTTGTCGTCGTACAGGTAGATGAGTTTGCCCAAGCCAAGGTGCCCCGCAAGCGAGGCTGCCTCGGAAGAGACGCCTTCCATGAGATCCCCGTCGCTCACGATGGCATACACATAGTGGTCGACGATCGGATATCCTGGCCGGTTGAAGTGGTGGGCTAAAAATCGCTCGGCGATCGCCATCCCGACGCCGTTGCCGAAACCCTGGCCAAGGGGGCCGGTCGTTGTCTCCACACCCGGTGTCACACCATGCTCCGAATGTCCGGGGGTTCGGCTACCCCATTGGCGGAACCGCTTGAGTTCATCGAGGGAGAGGTCGTAGCCGGTCAGGTGAAGGAGGCAATACAGCAGCATGCAACCATGGCCGGGTGACAGGATAAACCGATCCCGGTTCGGCCATGAGGGATGTGTCGGATTATGTCTGAGCGTATGCGTCCAGAGGGTATAGGCCATAGCGGCTGCCCCCATCGGCAGCCCCGGATGCCCAGAATTCGCCTTTTGAACCCCATCCATTGCCAGCGTTCGGATGGTATTGATGCACAACTGGTCGAGTGATTCCTGAGCGTTTTTCACTGATCCCCCCCTATCACAATCCATCACCTATAGGCGTCGGCAACCGTTTCGTCGTCTCAATGACGAGCTTGCTTGCCTGAGCGACCTGATGCGCCGGCATCGACCTGACCCGTTTTCCCAGTTGATGACGGCTTTGCGTCCTTCGCGACGCCCCAGAGCCGTTGCTGATCCCGTTTGAGGTCGTGAGCAGCAACGTAGGCGGCCAAGTCGGCCATTCGACACGAATACCCCCACTCGTTATCATACCAGGCCACCACCTTCACAATCCGGTCCTTCAGGACGAGCGTCATGAGGGCATCTACGATGGAAGAATGCGGATTGCCCTTGAAGTCCATGGAGACCAGAGGCCGGTCGCACACCTCCAGGATCCCGCGGAGCCGTCCTGTGGTCGCGGTTCGGAACGCGGCATTCACCGTCTCAGGGGTGACATCACAACCAAGCTCTGCGACAAGATCGATCACGGACACCGTGGGGGTCGGCACCCGGTAGGCCATTCCGTTGAAGCGACCGGCGAGCTCCGGAATCACCTTGACAAGGGCCCGCGCAGCGCCGGTATCTGTCGGAATGATGTTGAGGGCGGCAGCCCTCGACTCCCTTACGTCTTCCGCCCCGCGATCATGAATCGCTTGCGAATTGGTATAGCTGTGCACCGTGCTCATGAACCCCCATTCGATCCCGAACGCGTCGAGGAGGACCTTCGCGACCGGCGCGAGGCAGTTGGTTGTGCATGACCCGTTTGAGATAATCCGGTGTTGCTCCGGATCGTATCGTTCCTCATTGACCCCCAGCACAACCGTCAGGTCCTCGCCCTTTGCCGGGGCGGAGATCAGCACCCGTTTCGCCCCCGCCGCGAGATGTTTTTCGGCCTCCGGGCGGTTCGTTCCCCGACCGCTGCACTCCAGCACGATGTCGGCTCCCACATCCGACCAGTTGAGCTTGGTCCAATCGCGCTCCCGGAAGACTACAATCCGCTTCCCATCTACCCGCATGCTGCCTTCGTCACTCTCGACCTTTGCAGGAAAGGGCCCGTAGTTCGAGTCGAATTCCAGCAACAAGGCGTCGGTACGGGCGCCGGACGGATCGTTGATGGCCACCAGGTCAAGCGCCATCTTCTGCTCCCACGCCGCCCGAAACGCCAGCCGGCCGATTCGTCCGAAGCCGTTGATCGCGATCCTTACCATCGGTTATCCCTCGGTTATCCCTGCAAGCCCTTCCTGCGGGGTCTTCTGTCGCGCCTCTCTAGCTTGGAGCAGGTAATAAATCGATATGAGTTGCACAAGGGCCAGGGCATCGCTGTGACCGGAGGCTTCGCCTGCGGCAAAACTGCCGAGTTTATCCGGCGCCAGATCTTGAATCAATTTCATCGGGGCGAGGAGATGGGCCCAGATCCTTTGCTCCAGTCCTGCTGCCGTTTGGGGGTGGATGGAGCCGTCGATCTCCAAGGTATGGAAGGGTTGACCATAATAGTCCTCATCCACCAGCCGGACGGCCCTCCGGGTCTTCCGGCCCATCGCCTCTTGCAGCAGCTCATCCAGGCCGGTCTTCGGCAGGGTTCGACTGAGGAAGAGGCGGACGTTCAGGTGGGCATTATCCTGGGGGTTCCATGAGCCGTTGGGAGGATAGAACCGGATGATGATATCGGCATATTCCTTCTGGGGTTCGATATGCCTTCTGATGTCGTCCTGCCTGGCCTCGATCTCCTTCATGACCTGTTCAATGCTGTATCCGCGCCTCCCTGCATCTCGATGGATCTTCCAGGCCCGCTTCAACTCCTCATCCGGGTCCAGATACACCTTCAAGTCAAAGACATTCCTAAGCTCCTGGGTAAAAAAGGGGAACAGGCCGCCGATGATGACAATCTGCTTTGGCTCGACCTCTTCAGGTTCTGCGAAACAGCCGGTTGAATGATCATACACCGGCTTGATGATCTTCTCACCGTTTTTGAGCTGCCAGGCGTGCTTGCCCATTAAGGCCATGTTGTTGGCCGCCGGATGAAGGGCGGTCAGCCCGTAGATCTTGCGTTGCGCACGGTCGAACGTGTGGTAATCATCAAGATTGATGTTGGTAATTTTCTCAGGACCAAAAATTTTATAGATACCGCCAACAAACGTAGACTTCCCGGTCCCACTATCTCCGCCGATACCGAGCAGGAGCGGGGTGGTCTTAGCCATCTGCATCATCTCCTTTCACGTGGATTGTATTGACAACGGAATTATGTTCCGGGTTTAGGCTAGTCGATAATGATCTCGCTATCACTTCACAGCTAAAGGCGCCACCGCCCGTTTATTTTTGCGGCGATAGTCGTACCACCACCGATTTCCGATTTTGCGTGAACGGAATTTTACCACTTGCCCTATTTTCTGTCTAGCGGTTGTTTCGAAATAGACGGTAAATCCGGCTTGACATCCGGCGCGCCGGTGCGATAGCTTCCAGCCAGCTACACAAGAGCGCCATATGAGGAGGTATGATGGCTGCGTTTCGTATCAGGGTGAACCACGAGAATCTCAAGTTCAGCTCAGCCCACTTTGTGCTCTTCGGCAATGGTCAGTGTGAGTCGCTTCACGGTCATAACTATAGGGCCTGGGTGGAACTGGAAGGGTCGCTTCAGCCGAGCGACTACGTCATGGATTTCCTCGCCGTCAAGCCGCTCCTGAAACAGATCTGCGAGCATCTGGACCACCGAGTGCTGCTGCCGACCGAAAATGAGGATTTGAGAATCAAGCAGGGCGGTGCGATGGTCGAAGCGATCTATGGCAAAAAGCAGTACGGCTTTCCGGCGGAAGATGTGCTGCTGCTACCGATCCACAACGCCACCGCAGAACTGTTGGCCCGGTATATCTGCGGGGAGTTGAAGGCAGAGATCAGGAAGCGATACGGGGGCGAAGGGGTCGTCATAATTAGGGTTGGTGTGCAGGAATCGTTCGGGCAGGAGGCCTCATACGAAGAGGCCTTCTAAACGTCCGCCTTCACGCGGATCAGGTCCCCCCGCGTGATCGTTCCGCTGTGCAGCGCGGTGGCGAGCAGCACCCCGGACGCACCGGCGCGGTGGAGGAGTGTAAGCTCCTTAATTGATGTGATTCCGCCGCCTACGATGAATCGTATGCCGGGCACGGCTGTCGCGACCCTGCCGAGCAGTTCCGCGTCTGCTCCGCCGCCCACGCCGATCCTGTCCATTCCCAGGAGGATTACCTCACGAAATCCGAGTAACAGCAGACGCGAGGCGATCACACCCGGGTCCTTTGACTCGGTTGAGGGTTCCCGCCAAGTCACGTCTTTCGCTTTGAGGTCGAGGCTGAAGAGCGTGCTCTCGGTTCCCAGTTCGGTGAGGAGGCCTGATGCCGAGCTGAGGCTCGTCAGCGACTCGGAGGCAATGACCACTTTCTTCGCGCCCGCATCCAGCAGCCGCCTCGCCTGCAGGGCGTTGTGAATGCCGGCATCGACCAGCAGTTCAAGCTGTGGCTCAGAGGCCGCCATCTTGCCGATGATGGCCAGGTTCTCGCCGCTGCCCATGATGGCATCCAGATCGGCAATGTAGACCACATCGCACTCGAGGGTTTCACGGTATGCCCGCAAAAGGGCGACAGGATCGGCTCCTTGCAGCAGCACGCTCCGGATCGGTCTGTACGCCGACCGCTCTCCGCGGCGGGCGTGGACCGCGACCCCTCCCATGATATCGATGACGGGTATGACCTTCATACGTGTTGTAATAGCTATACCCCAAAGCACAGTAAGAGGTAAAGGGTAAGGAGTGAGGGGTATTGGAGTTTCGCTCCTGCCTCCTCACTGCTCACTCCCGACTGCATGAAGATCGTCGTGCACGAATCTATCACGGCCGGCGGGTTGGGTGAAAGCTCGATCCCACCGACGCTGCTGGCAGAAGGGCGAATGATGCTTGAGGCGCTGCTCGCCGATCTGCTTGACCTTCAGGAGCACCGGCTTACAGTACAGGTCGATCGG
>JAGWRQ010000175.1 GCA_028869615.1 Candidatus Methylomirabilota bacterium
TCGCACGATATGGGTGAAGCGTTTGCGCTCGCCACCCGGCTTGGCGTCTTGGATCAGGGACGCCTTGTAGCCCTCGACACGCCGGAGACGGTCGCTCGCACGGGCGATCCCAGAATCCGGATGTTCCTCGACGCCATGCCGCCGGTACCGGTCATCGCCCGTGAATCTGATTAACTTCTGGATCGCCCATCGCGCCGACATGCTGGGCGCCGTCGCTCAGCATCTGCTACTTACGCTGGTCGCCACCGTCGCGGCCATCGTTATCGGGGTACCGCTTGGGATCGTGGCGGCACGACGCCCACGGCTGGGTACCGCGCTGCTGGCCTTCGCCAACATCGCGCAGACGGTGCCCAGCCTCGCCATGTTCGGGTTCCTGGTCACCCTCCCGCTCATTGGAGGGGTCGGCGCCAGAAGCGCGCTGCTCGTGCTCATCCTCTATGCGCTGCTGCCGGTGATGCGCAACACGGTTGCCGGCATCCAGGGGATCGACCGGGCCGCGCGGGATGCGGGTGTAGCCCTGGGGATGACGCCGCGACAGTTGCTGCTGCAGGTCGAGTTACCGCTGGCGATGCCGACGATGGTAGCGGGGGTGCGGGTGGCGGCGGTTGTCGGCGTGGGCGCGGCCACCATCGCCGCCGCCATTGGGGCTGGAGGGCTCGGCGACTACATCTTCCGAGGCCTCTCCATGACCGAGCCGACCCTGATCCTGGCAGGCGCGGTGCCGGCCGCGCTCCTTGCCCTGGCGGTGGACGCGTCGCTCGGATGGCTGGAGCGCGCCATGACACCAGGGGCCGCCCGATCGCGGCGCGTAACGGCCCGCGCACTGGTGGCCGCCGGTATCGCGCTCACCCTGATCGTGATGGGCAGCTTCGCCGTGTCAGGGCGTTGGGGCGCTCGAGTCATCATCGGGTCCAAGAACTTTTCGGAGCAGGTTATCCTCGGCGAGTTGCTGGCCCAGGTCATCGAGCGGACGACCGATCTCAGGGTCGAGCGCCGTCTCAATCTCGGCGGCACGTTCATCGCCGATCAGGCGCTTCGCTCCGGTGCCATTGATGCCTACGTCGAATACACCGGAACGGCCCTGACCGCGATCTTTCATCAGCCGACCTCGCGGGATCACGCGGACGTACTCTCGCGCGTCACCGCAGCGTATGCGGCGACCGGTCGCACGGTCCTGTCACCCCTTGGCTTCAACAACACCTTCGCCATCCTCATCCGGGCCGCCGAGGCGCGCCGACTCAACCTCAACACGATCAGCGATGCGGCGCCGCACACGCCAGGCTGGAAGGCCGCCTTCGGGTACGAATTCCTGGAACGTGAGGACGGCTACAAAGGACTGGTGCAGACGTACGGGCTGCGATTCGCTGAGACGCCGCATGTAATGGATCTTACGCTCAGCTACCGAGCGCTCGCTGGCGGCTCCGTCGATCTGATCGCCGGAGAGGCGACCAGTGGGCTCATCAAGGGACTCGATCTCTATATGCTCGAGGATGACCGGCACTATTTCCCGCCTTACCACGCCATCCCCGTTGTGCGAACGGAGGCGCTGGGAGCGCACCCGGAGCTTCGGACGGCCATCGAGCGACTGGCCGGGCGGATCTCAGAGGGGGCGATGCGACAGATGAACTATGATGTGGATGTCAGCCACCGCGATGTTGCGGTCGTCGCGCGGGAGTTCCTTGACCGAATAGGGTTACAGTCGCCGCCCCCTTCCCCTTGACACCCCCACGTTCGGGAATTACCATTCTGTCACTTGGTTGGGGTCCCGTTCAGCAACGGAGGTCAGGGTGGCGATTCTCAGAGCAGTGCAAGCCGATATCACAACACTGGCTGTCGATGCGATTGTGAATGCTGCGAATTCGTCGTTGCTGGGCGGGGGTGGGGTGGATGGTGCGATTCATCGAGCGGCAGGGCCTGGATTGCTGGACGAGTGTCGTTTGCTCGGTGGATGTCATCCCGGTGATGCAAAGATGACGAAGGGCTATCGGCTGCCTGCGAAGTATGTCATCCATACCGTCGGCCCGATATGGCGAGGAGGCACTCACGGTGAGAAAGAGGTCCTCGCCTCCTGCTATACCTCATCGTTACGGCTGGCCGCCGGTGCCGGGCTGACCAGTGTGGCCTTTCCGTGTATCAGTACCGGTGCCTATGGATACCCGGGGGAATTGGCCGCGCAGATCGCTGTGGAAACGGTTCGCGATTGTGTTGCGAGAGAACAGGCGGTGAAAGAGGTGATCTTTGTCTGCTTCTCTGCCGCTGACCTTGCAACGTACACCGCATTGCTTGCTGAGAAGAGTTGAGGCTTGAGCATTGAGCGCTATGGCTTGACACCCCTCCAGCGTTCGTGTTAGCGTGCGCCTGTCAAGAGTCGGAAGATCTTCGTGAGTCCTCTCTTCGCGTGTTCCTTACAGATAATCATTTCGTAACACTAGCGCGGGGAGGGGCCTGTTGTGCTGACTAGCCAACGAGGTCGATGTACGGGAAAGGATGCTGGTCAGAGAGAGGTCGGTAATGGAGCGGTGTGAAGAGCTTCAGCCACAAAAAACGGGCCGCGCGATTACCGTGAAAGATGGTCGGTTGATCGTCCCGGACGATCCGATCGTTCCATTCATCGAAGGTGACGGGACCGGGCGAGACATCTGGCGCGCCTCGGTCCGCGTGTTCGATGCGGCGGTGAGACGCGCCTATGACGGGCAGCGCCGCATCGTCTGGTTCGAGGTCTACGCGGGCGAGAAGGCGTTCAATACCCTCAAGACCTGGTTGCCGGAGGAGACCATTCAGGCCTTCCGCACCTATGTGGTCGGGATCAAGGGCCCGCTCACGACGCCTGTGGGCGGCGGTATCCGCAGCCTGAACGTCGCGCTTCGCCAACTCCTCGACCTGTATGTCTGCCTCAGGCCGGTTCGGTACATTCGCGGTGTCCCGAGCCCTGTCAAGCGCCCTGAGCAGGTCGACATGGTGATCTTCCGAGAGAATACAGAGGACATCTACGCCGGGATCGAGTGGGAGGCGCAATCGCCGGAGGCCGGTAAGGTCATCCGCTTCCTGCAGGATGAGATGGGGGTCAAGAAGATCCGCTTCCCGGAGAGCTCGGCGATCGGGATTAAACCGGTCAGCCGGGAAGGGAGCGAGCGGCTGATCGAAGCCGCGATTCAGTATGCTCTCCGGCACCAGCGCAGGTCTGTGACGATGGTCCACAAAGGGAACATCATGAAGTTTACAGAAGGCGCGTTTCGGGACTGGGGGTATGCGCTGGCGGCCGGCAAGTATCGTCACGAGACGGTCAGCCTTCGAGAGAGCTGGATCCTCGACAACAAAGAGCAGAAGCCCAACCTCACGGTTGAGGAGAATGCCCTGGCCATCGATCCCGGCTACAAGGATATGACGCCTGACCGGCAGACAAGGGTTCGTGAGGAGGTCGAGGCCGCCCTTGCGTTGTGGCCCACGCACGGCGATGGGCAGTGGAGACGCAAGCTGTTGATCAAGGACTCGATCGCCGACATCACGCTGCAGCAGACCCTGACACGGGCCGATGAGTTTGATGTGATCGCGACGCTGAACCTGAATGGCGATTATCTATCGGATGCCCTTGCCGCCCAGATTGGCGGGATCGGCATTGCGCCCGGGGGGAACATCAACTATCGTACCGGTCACGCGATCTTTGAGGCGACCCATGGCACCGCGCCGAAATACGCCGACATGGATAGGGTCAATCCCGGCTCGGTGATTCTCTCCGGCGAAATGATGCTGCGACACCTCGGCTGGAACGAGGCGGCGGACCTGGTGGTCAGGGGGCTTGAGGAGACCATTGCCCGGAGGCAGGTCACCTATGACTTTGCCAGGCTGCTGCGTGCCGAGGGAGCCACCGACGTCAAAGAGCTGAAGTGCTCCGAATTCGCCACAGCCGTCATCGAACAGATGGGCTAGGCAGGCCAGGGTGTGGACGCTTAGGAGCGTGTGATGCGATCGCAGGTGACCATAGTTGGCGGCGCGGGCAACGTCGGCGCCACCGTCGGCCAATATCTCGTTGCGAAAGAGCTGGCCGATGTGGTGTTGATCGATATCCTGGAGAGCGTCCAGCATGGACGGGCACTGGACCTGCTCCAGACGAGTCCGGTCCTGGGATCTGACAGCCGGATCATCGGCACCAAGGACTATCGGGACACCGCCGACTCCGACATTGTGGTCGTGAC
>JAGWRQ010000176.1 GCA_028869615.1 Candidatus Methylomirabilota bacterium
GACTCAGGAAGGGGGAGGGGTAGAGACCGATCCAGAAACACATAATCACGATCGGCACAAGGGTGGTGATCTCCCTGGCGCTCAGGTCAGCAAGATCCGCATTCTTCGGATTCTCCAGCGCCCCGAACATGGTTCGCTGGTATAGCCAGAGCATATAGGCTGCGCCGAGTACGATTCCTGTCACGGCAAAGGCAGCCCAGACATAATTGACTTTGAAGGCGCCGACGAGAATCAAAAACTCACCGATGAAGCCGTTCAGTCCGGGGAGCCCCATCGAAGAAAACATGATGATCGCGAACAGGGTAGAGTAGACCGGCATCTGCTTGGACAGGCCCCCAAACTCCGAGATCTGCCTCGTATGTCGGCGATCATAGATCAGACCCACGATTAGGAAGAGGGCGCCGGTCGAGAGGCCGTGGTTAATCATCTGGATAACACTGCCCTGGACCCCTTGGGAATTCAGGGCAAACATGCCCAACATCACGAACCCCATGTGACTGACGGAGCTGTAGGCAATCAACCGCTTCATGTCGGTCTGCACCATGCACACCAACGCCCCGTAGATGATCGCGATGATCGACAGGATCATGATCATCGGAACAAAGTGTTGGGTGGCCTCAGGAAGCATCGGCAGATTGAACCGGATGAAGCCGTAGGTCCCCATCTTCAGGAGGACGCCGGCCAGAATAACGCTGCCGGCCGTCGGGGCGTCGGTGTGCGCGTCAGGCAGCCACGTATGGAAGGGAAACATCGGGACCTTGATGGCAAAGCCCAAAAAGAAGGCCAGCCAGACCAGATCCTGAAACGACAGCGGAACACCCAGCAGCGTAAAGACAGGGGTTAATGGATACGACAGCTTCATCAACTCAAAAATATCGAACGTATAGGTTCCCGTCTGGGCGCCGTGATAAAAGTAGACGGACAGGATTCCCAGCAGCATGATGACGCCGCCGAACAGCGTATACAAAAAGAACTTAATGGCCGAGTAGAGGCGACGGTCGCTTCCCCAGATACCGATCAGGAAATACATCGGGACCAGCATCACTTCCCAAAAGATATAGAAGAGAAAGAAGTCCATGGAGAAAAAGACCCCGAGCATACCCGTCTCCAGCATCAGAAGAAAGGCGTAATACTCCTTCAACCGCATGTTCACCGATTCCCATGAGCAGATAACGGTGATGACGGAGAGGAAGGTGGTCAGCAAGGTAAGCCACAGGGTGATCCCATCGAGACCGAGAAAATAGGTCACACCAATCGAGGGAATCCATGAGGCCTTTTCGACAAACTGCATCTCGGCAGTTGTCGAGTCAAAGTAGGCGGGGATCCACAGGGACACCAGGAGGCTGGCTACCGTGAAGGCCAGGGCGGTCCAGCGGACGCCGTTCTTCGACTCCTTCGGGAGCAGCGAGATCACGACCACCCCGGCGAGGGGCAGGTACGTCATCAAAGACAAGATCGGAAACTGAAGAGCATTCATTTATGCAATAGTCCTCCTGTCGGTACCCTGGCCATTGTACTAGCCGTTACACCGTCATTGCGAGCGACCGAAGGGAGCGCGGCAATCCCACCATTCTTGCGCTGCGAGATTGCTTCGGTCGCTACGCTCCCTCGCAAAGACGCTTCCATGAAGGCGTTTGTAATAGAGCCGCTTAGAGAAACAGATAGAATACTACCATGCCAAGGATACCGAGCGTCATGGCCAGAAGATAGTTCTGGATGGCCCCCGTCTGCAGCCGCCGGAGGGCCCCGCTTCCGCCTTGGATCAGATCGGCGATGGCGTTGACCAGACCATCGACAATCCTCAGATCGTTCCAGGCCGAGACCACACTCAACCGGATTGTCAGCCAGCTACTGCCGTTGACTGCGCCGTCCACGACCCGAGCATCAACCCCCCACAGAAAGCCACAGAAGCGCTTGCCAAAATCGACGAAGATCGCTTGATACAGCTCGTCCACCCAATATTTGTTCAGCAGCAGGTTGTATAGACCTTGTACCTTGTCGGCCAACATCGACGGCAAATTCGGCCGCTTGACATAGAACAGATAGGCGAGGCCGATCCCTGCCAGCGCAACGGCTAAAGACACGGCGGCCATGCCCACTTCCGATGCGGCTGCCGCATGCTCTACGCCCGCTTCCGATCCATGAGCTACTTCAAAGATCGGCGCCACAAATTGATGGTACAGCCCGCGGTCTGGAGGGAACCCGAACACTAGCCCCGCAATCACCGAAAGGACGCCGAGCACCAGCAGCGGATACGCCATGTTCGGCGGCGATTCGTGCAGGTGATGGGCGGTATGGTGGTCACCGCGAAAATGCCCCGTGAAGACCTGGAAAAACAGCCTGAACATGTAGAAGGCCGTCAGGAAGGCGCCGATCAGTCCCAGGAGCCAGGGGATCGTCAGCCCTCGCACAAAGGCATTGAACAGGATCTCGTCCTTGGACCAGAAACCCGCCAGGGGAAAGATCCCAGCGTTCGCCAGCGAGGCCAGCAGGAAGGTCCAGGTGGTAATCGGCATCGCCTTCCGCAGTCCGCCCATCTTTCTCATGTCCTGCTCGCCATGCAATGAGTGAATGACCGAACCGCAGCCAAGAAACAGGAGCGCCTTGAAGAAAGCGTGGGTCCCGAGGTGAAACACCGCGGATGGGTAGGCGCCGGCGCCGGCGCCCAGAAACATGTAGCCGAGCTGGGAGATCGTGGAGTAGGCCACAACCCGCTTGATGTCGTTCTGAACCAGCGCGATGGTCGCCGCGAAGACCGCCGTCAGCGCGCCGACCCAGGCGACCACTTCGAGGCTGAACGGGGCCAGATTGAACAGGGCGTTCGACCGGGCCACCATATAGACGCCTGCCGTCACCATCGTGGCGGCATGGATCAGGGCCGAGACCGGTGTGGGTCCCTCCATGGCGTCGGGGAGCCAGACATACAGCGGGAGCTGGGCCGACTTGCCCGTCGCGCCCACGAACAGCAGCAGCGTGATGGTGGTGTAGATCCCCGCGCCCAACCCTGGATCGACGGCCGCGAATACCTCGGTATATTTTAACGACCCGAAGGTAGTCCAGATAAAGAAGAGGCCGAGTATAAACCCGGCGTCGCCGATCCGGTTGACCACAAACGCCTTCTTGCCGGCATCTGCGGCCGATTTTTTCTCATACCAGAAGCCGATCAACAGATACGAGCAGAGCCCGACACCCTCCCATCCCAGGAACATCAGCAGGTAGTTATTGGCCAGTACCAGCATCAGCATGGAGAACATGAACAGATTGAGGTAGGTGAAGAAGCGGGCGTAGCCCCGATCACCGTGCATATAGCCGATCGAGTAGACATGGATCAGAAACCCGACAAAGGTGACCACCAGCATCATCACGGTCGAGAGCGGATCGACCAGGAACCCGATCGGCACCTTGAGGTCGCCGACGTTCAGCCACGGATAGACGTCCCAGTCGAGCGTCGTGCCACCAAGCGTCTGGAAGAAGACGACAAATGCCACAAAACACGACAGCCCTGCGGCAGACACAGCGATCAGATGGGCTCGCTCCTTGATCCAGGCGCCGAACAGCCCATTGATCAGGACCCCGATCAACGGCAGGAGTGGCACAAGCGCAACCAGTTTCATGATGGTCTTACCATTTCATCAGGTTGATTTCGTCTACATTGATGGTCTGAAAGTTCCGGTACAGTCCCAAGACAATCGCCAGCCCCACCGCCGCCTCGGCCGCCGCCACAGTAATGACAAAGATGGCAAAGATCTGCCCCTGCAGCAGCGGCTGAGGTAGATACCTGGAGAATGCCACAAAATTCAGATTGACCGCATTGAACATCAGCTCCAACGCCATCAGTATTCCGACGGCATTGCGACGGGTCAGGGCCCCAAACATCCCGATGCCAAACAATATCACGCTAAGGATCAGATAGTACGAAAGCGGCACCATCCGTCAGTCCTTCCCCCGCTCGCGTCGAGCCAGAATGATTGCGCCCACCATGGCCGCCAGAAGGAGAAGCGATACTACCTCAAACGGCAGGACGTAGGTGGTCAATAGGAGCTTCCCGAGCGAGGCGGTGTTATTTGGCATGGTCAGGGGCGGCACCAGGGCGGGAAAGCCCTTCAGGTTGGCGTAGGCCAAGAGCCCGACGATCGC
>JAGWRQ010000008.1 GCA_028869615.1 Candidatus Methylomirabilota bacterium
AGACCGCTCGCCGGTCCTCCAACCCGCTTCATGAGAAACGCCCATACACCAACGAAGACCAGGGCAGGAAGTACCCAGGAGAGCAGCGTGGTAAACCATGTGCTTTCTACCTCGCCGGCAAAACGCACCTTCAACGCCTCCAACTCCTGGATCAGGGTCGGATCGTTGACCCGAATGGTCACGAAGCGATTCTCCCCGCCGGCCAACCGTTGAATCGCCTCCACCTTCTCTTTGGAGAGGAGTCCTTCCAGCCCCTCCCGTTTCAGCCGCCCGGAGATGACATGCGTCCCGAGGGTCAGGTCTTCCACCTTGCCGGATTTCAGGAGCAGTTTGAAATCGCTGTACGATAGCGTCTCGGTGTGGCGCGCTATCAGGAAATCGTGAACGGCCAGCACAAGAAAGAAAGCGGCTACGAAGTACCAAAGCGCAAACTGCCACTGCTTCTTTTCCATCGCGCTCGTCTCTAAGACCTGCTCTATTCCGGACTACTGGCTCTGTTTAGGATGGTGTTCCTGCTGTTCCGGCCCGCCTCCCTTGGGTGTCATGCCCTGTGGCGGTGTCATCCCCTGCTGGCGCTGCATCATCATCTCCATCATCTCGTCCATCATCCGCATATGCTTCTTCATCTCCAGCATGAGCTGCTGCTGTTTCTTCATATCGTCCATCATCATACAGCCCTGCATCCCGCCCATCTGTTTATCCTTATCCTGCTTCATCATGCCCTTACCCATACCCGGCATCCCCTGCTGCTCCATGCCACCCATTTGGTGGTCCTTCATCATCGCGCACGGCTGAGGCTGTTGCGCCGGCGCAGACCCTCCCGTTGTCAACACCATGGCTGACACCAACACACCTGCACACGTCACACGATTCATGCTGGTTCCTCCTTTTTCCGAAAGGGTTTTCGCACACACTACTCCAGACAGGGAGTCTGCCCACCACGTACCGCGGTCTTTGCAATTCTACCACGAGATCGCTCTAACGTAGCCACACTCCTGCAGACGCCGAGTTATCTTACGCTCCATGACGTCAGAGCGCGGATTATTGGCGAACTGTTCGGCCGCGCCACATCTCGTAGATCACAGGGATAATAACCAAGGTCAGGATGGTCGAGGTCACCATCCCGCCGATCATCGGGGCAGCAATCCGCTTCATGACATCGGCGCCGGCCCCATGACTCCACATGATGGGCAGCAGGCCGGCCATGATCGCCATGACCGTCATCATCTTGGGGCGCACCCGCATGACCGCCCCCTCGATGATCGCCTCGTACAGATCCCGGGCACTGGTCATCTTTCCCTCTCGTGCTCGCCGCTCATAGACCTCATCCAGATAGACGATCATGACGACGCCCGTCTCTGCCGCCACCCCTGCCAGCGCAATAATCCCAACCCATACCGCCACACTCAGATTGTAGCCCAAGAGATACAACAGCCAAATCCCGCCCACCAGCGAGAATGGAACAGACAGCAGCACGATCAGGCACTTGGCCAGAGAGCCGAAGTTAAAATAGAGCAAGACAAAAATAATGAGCAATGTCAATGGGATGACGTATTTTAGCCGCTCCTTCGCTCGCTCCATATACTCGAACTGACCGCTCCAGATGAGATGGTATCCCTGGGGAGGTTTCACCTTCTCCGCCACGACTCGCTGGGCCTCAGCGACATAGCCGCCGATATCCCGCCCGACGACATCGACATACACGTAGCCGACCAGCTCGGCAGCCTCGCTCCGGATCAGGGTGGTGCCGCTCGAGAGCTTCAGATCGACGAGCTGCGTAATCGGGACCTGGGGACCCATAGGGGTCGACACCAACACGCGCTTGAGCCCTTCCAGGCTGTCGCGGAGTCCTCTGAAATACCGGACATTGACGGGGAACCGCTCACGCCCCTCGATCGTTGTCGTAACGGTGCTGCCGCCGATGGCGGTCTCGATGACGTCTTCGACGTCGGTCACGGTGAGGCCATAGCGGGCGATCTCGTTCCGCTTGATCTCGAAATCGAGGTAGTAGCCGCCTGCCACACGCTCGGCAAAGACGTTCCGCGTCCCAGGGACAGGCTTGAGCGCCGCCTCGATCTCCTGCCCTATCCGCTGGATTACCTCCAGCTTCGGCCCAAGCACCTTGATCCCGACTGGGGTCCGGATCCCGGTGCTGAGCATGTCGGTCCTCGCCTTGATCGGCATCGTCCAGGCATTGCTCACGCCAGGGATCTGAAGCGCGGCATTCAACTCGTCGATCAGCTTCTCGATGGTCATCCCTTTGCGCCATTGCTCCTCCGGCTTCAGGTTGATAACGGTCTCAATCATCTCCAGGGGCGCCGGGTCAGTCGCGCTGGTGGAGCGACCCCCTTTGGCGAAGACCGACGCGACCTCGGGAAAGTGCTTGATGATCCGATCCTGGATCTGGAGGAGCTGAGAGACCTGCGTAATCGATGCACCGGGCAAGGCGGTCGGCATATAGAGCAGCGTCCCCTCGTACAGCGGCGGCATGAACTCGCTTCCCAGCTTCATGAAGGCCGGAATGGTGGCGAGTAACGCAAGGAGAGCGGCGACGATCGTGGTCTTCCGCCATCTGAGCGCGGCATGGACGATCGGATTGTACACCCAGATCAGGAACCGGCTGATCGGGTTCTTGTGCTCAGGATGAATCTTTCCACGGATCAGTAGGATCATCAGGAGCGGCACCAGGGTCACCGAAAGCAGAGACGAAAAGAACATGGCGAAGGTCTTGGTGAAAGCCAGCGGCCGGAAGAGCCGCCCCTCCTGCGCCTCCAGGGTGAACACAGGGATGAAGGAGACGGTAATGATCAGGAGAGAGTAGAAGAGCGGCTTGCCCACCTCCTTGGCGGCTTCGATGATGATCCGGTTTCGGTCGCTTCCTGGGGCGGCGTGCTCCAGGCGCTTGTGGGCGTTCTCGATCATCACGATGGCCGCATCGATCATGGCGCCGATGGCGATAGCGATCCCGCCCAACGACATGATGTTGGAGCCGAGGCCGATGTAGTACATCGTGACGAAGGACATCAGGATGGCAATCGGAAGAGTAAGAATCGCCACCAGGGCGCTTCGGAGGTGAAAGAGGAAGAGGATGCTCACGACGCTCACGATCAGGCTCTCCTCAAGCAGCTTCTCCTTGAGGGTGGCGATGGAACGGTGAATCAGGTCGGATCGGTCGTAGGTGGTGACGATCCTGACGCCCTCCGGCAGCGAGGGCGTGATCTGCAGAATCTTGTCCTTGAGCCGCTGGATGACGTCCAGGGCGTTTTCGCCATACCGGATCACGACGATGCCGCCGGCCACGTCGCCCTGCCCGTTCAGCTCGGCGGCGCCACGGCGGATGTCGGGCCCAAGACTGACCCGGCCGATGTCCCGGACCAGGATCGGGGTGCCGCGTTCGTCAGTACCGACAACAATCGTTTTCAGGTCCTGAAGGGATTTGATATAGCCGAGGCCGCGAACCATGTACTCGCGTCCGGTAAACTCCACCACCCGCCCACCGGTGTCGTTGTTCCCCTTCCGGATCGCCTCGATCACCCGTTCCAGGGGGAGCTTGAACCCAAGCAGGGTGGCAGGATCGATGGAGACCTGATACTGCTTGACGAACCCCCCCACCCGCGCCACCTCGGCCACGCCGGGGACGGACAGGAGCCAGTGATGCACATACCAGTCGTTCAGCGTCCGGAGTTGGGCCAGATCGTGCCGGCCGGTCTCATCGACGATGGCGTATTCAAAACCCCAACCCACGCCGGTGGCATCCGGCCCCAGAATCGGGGTCACGCCGCGGGGCAACCTATCCTGCACGCCCTGCATATACTCGAGCACGCGGCTTCTGGCCCAGTAGAGATCTGTACCGTCCTCAAAGATGATATAGACAAAGGAGAGGCCAAAGAAGGAAAACCCGCGGACTACCTTTACCTTTGGGGCTGAGAGGAGCGCGACGACAATCGGATAGGTGATCTGATCCTCCACGAGCGTCGGGCTTCGCTCTGCCCACTCCGTTTGGACGATGACCTGGACATCGGACAGATCAGGGATGGCATCCAAGGGCGTGTTTCGCAGTGCCCAGATCCCCCAGGCGATGGCAAAGAAGGTGAAGAGGCCGATGATGAATCGGTTATTGGCGCTCCACCCGATCAATCTCGAGATCATCGGATCACCTCCGCGCTCCGCACATCGCATCCCGTAGGGGCGACCCGGCGGGTCGCCCCTACTTCTTCGGACCCATCTCCATGCCGGACATGCCCCTCATCCCACCGACGGCGGTCTTGAGCTGGCTCTCGGAGTCGATCAGGAAGTTCGCGGAGGTCACTACCCGCTCGCCGGCCGACAGACCGGCCAGGATCTCAGTGTAACCGTCCGCCCGCGTACCGACCTTGACCTCTCGCGGCTCGAAGGTCCCCTGCCCCCTGTCGATGAAGACCAGTTGTTGGGTTCCGCTGTCCAGGATCGCCTCATCGGGCACGGCGAGACGCTTACCCAACGGGATCTTCAACGCGACGTTGGCATACATCTGGGGTTTCAGTTTCCAGTCTTTCGTATTGGAAAATTCGAAGCGGACCTTCACGGTCCGGGTTTTCTCCGTCAGCACCGGGTAGATATAGCTCACCTTGCCGCGAAAAAGTTCTCCGGGGTAGGAGGCCAGTGTCACACTCGCCGCCTGGCCAAACTTGACCAGAGGGACCTCGTATTCATAGATCTCTCCCTGAACCCAGACAGTAGAAAGGTCGGCGACCTTGTAGAGACTTTCACCGGGCATCACCTTTTTGCCGCGAAAGGCCATCTTTTCGATGACGACCCCATCGATGGGCGAGTAAATCGTCAAGCTCTTGCGAGACGTTCCTGCTCGCTCAAGTGCAGCGATCTCCTCGTCGCTGATGTCCCAGTACTGTAAACGCCGCCTCGCCGCACCAACCAATGCCTCTCCCCCCGACGCAATGTCTGCGAAGCGGCTCTTAGCCAGCGCCTCCCTCGCCCGCAACGCTTGCAGGTACTCCTCCTGGGTCGAAACCAGATCCGGACTGTAAATAGTGAGGAGCGGCTGGCCCTTCCTGACACGCTCCCCGGTGAAGTTCACCAGCAGGCTCTCGATCCACCCCTCGATTTTGATATTGACGTCGGTCAGACGTCTCTCATCGAACTCCACCACCCCGACCGTCCGGATCGCCCGCTCAATCGACCGATATTCAACCACGCCAGTCTTCAGCCCGATCAACTGTTGACGCTCCGGGCTGACCATCACGGCCCCCGGAGCCATCTCCATCCCGGATGAAACCGGCTGCCTGCCCTGCACAGCAGGGGTCGGTGCCGCTTCATGCCCGGCGTGATCCCCCTTGCCTACGACCTGGGAGATCGGCTCCCGAGGAGGCGGCGTCCTGCTGCTGAGCCGTTCCTGGAACCGCATCCCACCGCCATACCACACAACAAAGATTGCTCCGGCGGCGGAGACCAAGATACTCCAGGCGATGACCCACCTTATCCGCCGTATCTGTTCTCCCATGGAGTCCTCCTCACTGTACCGGCCCTTCAATCGGGCTCCCGACAGGCGCACCGACGACCCATTCCAACCGCGCCAGACTTATCTGGTACTCTCCCGTCGTCCGATAGAACTCTTTCTCGAAATTGAAGAGTGTCAGCCGGTTATCCAACAGGGTGAGAAAATCGACCTTACCCACCTGATAGCCGGCAACGGCGGAGTCCAGTGAGAGTCTGGCCTGTGGAATCAGACCGGTCTCCAGCAGATCAATAAGTTTACCTCCCTTCTCAACATCAGCCACCAACTCCTTCACCATCGAGACTACCTCGTTTCTGGCGGCCTGATATTGCTCTCTGACCGAATTGATCAAAGCCGAGGTCTCTGCGACCCGCCGGTCCTGTTTAGTCCTGAAGTAGAGAGGGATGTTGATGGAAAATCCCGCCGAGAAGAAGTCAGATCGCCTGGCAATGGCAGAGTCTTCCCGAAAGCCATAGCCCAGGCTCATCGTGAGATCCGGGAAGTATCGCTTCCTGGCAAGCGCATTGGCCGCCTTGCTCCGCTCGATCTCCTCCTGAAGCCCCTTGAGCAGAGGCCGGTTCTCCAGGGCTCTGGTCTGGAGCTCTTTCAGCTCCATCGCCAACTCGGCCTTCGACACCTCCTCCGTCCGACCGGGGGGTGTTTGGGGGGGACGATTCAGGATCGCATTCAGCCTGGCGCCTGCAGCCTGACGACTCTGTTCCAACCGAATCTGCTCATCCAGCAATTTCGACAGCTCCACCTGGGCCTTCAGGACATCCTGCTGAATCCCCCTGCCGACGCTATATTTCGTCTCAGCGATCTTGACGAATTGTTTCAGCAGCTCACGATTTTTCTCGACGATCTCCAGCGAGCGCTCGATGGCGTACAGTTCATAGAAGACCTCCTTGACCCGTCGCACGATCTCGTTTCGCTTATCCTGATACGCCAGGCCGATCGCGTTGGCCTCCCGTTGGGCAACCTCGCTTCGGAGGTCCCGCTTCCCGAAGAAGGGGAAAGTCTGAGAGATGCCGAACTTCTTCATCGTCATATCGTCCTGGGTGAAGGAGAAAGAGTGGGTGGGAAGGTTTTCGATCTCAAAGCTTAGCATCGGATCGTCAAGCGACCCTTCCTGAGGAGGCCGTTCCTTGGCCGCCTCCCATCTCTTCCCATCGGCCCTGATCTCCGGATTGACAGCGAGGGCCTCCTGGATGAGCGGCTGAAGGCGGAGCGTCTCCTCCGCCGCAGTCGTCGCTCCTCCCACCCCAACGGCCGCAATGCCCACTGCAAGGATAATCACACCGACTTTTGAGGCCATAGTCATCTCCATCTCCTCATGTTCGCCCACAACCCTGCCGCTTGCGCGATGAGCCCCATTGATTCGACCTCAAGTAATATCTAATGTTTCTTATTTATCCTATTATTATGATTAAATGATTAAGCCGCGAGAGACGCCGTTGTCTCTCGTTGATCGGGCGCCTCGTCACTTCACTGTGACCCTCCCGTGAAGGATTTTGGCATGGGGCTGATGGACGTGATACTCATAGGTTCCAGGCTGGTCAAAGCTCACCGTCACCGTCCCTTCAATCCAAACCTCGGGGTGGGAGGTGCCTGGATCCTGTACAAAGGCCAGGTGCGCCTTCTCCCCCGAGGCGTTCCTCCACGTCACATGATCCCCTCGATTGACAGTAATGTGGGCCTCCCTGAGAGAACCCAGCGCCACCACAACTTCCTTGTCAGTGGCGAACGCTGGAGAGAGGGCCATCAAAAGCAGAACCAACAGGCTGATCGCTGTCAGAGCAATGTTGCGCTTTGCCATGGTTTTCACCTCCTTCCTGGCGAGTCGTTAGAGGTTACAGTTCAGAGTCCTATACGGCCATCCTTCGGGGTATGACACGTCACGCGCCGCCCTGATGGACGGATAGAGTCAGAGTCCAGCGAATCGTCGATTAGAAAAAGACGAACCGAGGGGGGTTTCAGGAGAGCAAAAGTGGGAGCCTGGGGAACAATGACCAACAGTAAGAGGACAACAAGAAGCACATTCGTCAAGATCACAAGTTGGAAGATCTGAGGGAGATCAACGGTACATAGAATAGAGGGGGCACTCGTCGATCTCTGGTGTTCGGCTATACCGCAGGACACTATGCACAAGCCCATAGCGAGAATGACGATCAAGGCAAACTTTGTGATGGTCTTCTGACGGTCCACGACTCTCATGGGCATAACCCTTTTTTATTTTATTTTAGGTCGCTATACCAAAATAAGCAAGAGGATGCCAAAGAGTGATTTTGAGCGACACGATAACTTGGCCCTTGACAGGGCCGTGTGTTAAAGTTAGTCGGGTTCCCACCCTTGAGGAGGTGCCATGGACGAAAACAGCGTTGCGGCAGTGCTGGGTAAGCTGGATTTCGAGATCTTTGTCCTGACGGCAGCCCACCAGGACCGACGCAATGGCCAGATTGTGTGCTGGGTGGTGCCGGCCACCATCGTCCCGCAGGTCCCCCGCATTCTGGTCGGGGTCGGCAGGATGACCTTTACCCGCGAACTGATCGAGGCGAGCCAAGGGTTTGCGCTGAACCTGCTCGGGAAAGATCAATGGCCATGGGTGGCACACTTCGGTTTCCGGTCCGGCCGAGAAACGGACAAATTTGCGACGCTCTCCTGCAAGCGCGGGGTAACCGGCAGCCCAATCCTGCGAGGAACTGTCGGCTACCTGGACTGCCAGGTCAGGACACTATTTGATGATGGGGCCGGAGCTCACCTCTTTTACCTGGCTGATGTCATTGACGGGAAGATTGTGGCCGATCGAAGCCCACTTTGTCTCCACCACTTGCCCGAGCTGTTACCCCCGGAGGATCTCGCCACCATGCGGCAGCTCCTGGAGCAGGACGCCCAGTGTAATCTTGCCCTCCTCTCAAAAAGCCGCTACCAGCAACAAGCTTAGCTGACAGCTTATCGCTGGTAGCGGCTTTTCCTCAATCTCTTGGAGCCCGTGACGATCCTTCTTCGAGTGGAGGCAACTCGATTTCGCCTCAGACCTCCTAGTGGGTACAGGTGCCCTCCCATCCGGCGTGCTGGCCCTTTGCCTCATGGCGCCATTCGACGAGTTCGTGGAAGATCCCGTCAAAGTACGTCTTGAAGTCGGGAGCTACATCGGCGACGGAGAGGATGCCAAGCAGCTTCTGGCCATTCTCGACAACGGGGAAACGCCTAACTTTACGCTGGCCAAAGAGCCGCGCGGCCTCAGCCATCTCGAAATCGGGGGCGATCGTGTAGGGATTCCGGGTCATGATCTCCTCGATCCGAGTGGTCTTGGAGTCCCACCCCTCGGCGACACACTTGATGGTGATTTCTCGGTCGGTAATGAGGCCGAGAAGCCTGCCCTCATTGGAGATCAACACACACCCTACCTTGTGGTCACGCATCTTACGCGCGACCTCGGCAGCGGTCTCCCACGGTGAAGCCGTCACCAGATCGGTCACCATGCCGTCTCGCACTTTCATCTTACATCCTCCTTGCAAATGCCGAATAACACAACAGGGGCGGTCTACTTCCCTCCGACCACCCCGCCTCAGAAACAGTACAGCCCTTCAGGCGCAAAACAGGACCTGAAGGGCTGTACGCTCAGATCGATCTCTTGCGGATTCAGACGTTCAGACGATTTTACTTCACGCTTTTTCCCCACGGGCCACCTCCCCCAATGGGGTACAAAATACACTCCACCACTTCATGCTTTTAATTTAGTGCCCGACCAGGTCCCTGTCAAGGAAGCGGCTTATCTGGCCTGCGAGTTTAACGACGTGCTACATTACTGATGAAAGCACCATCAGTGTAAAGAGCTTCTTACGACTGCGAGCGATCAACAAAGGGCGGGTGGCCAATGAAAAACGATTCCACCGAACTTCAGAACGACGTCAGACTGCTCATGGAAACACACGGCGTGTCGTTCGAGACAGGGTTTCTCGCGGAGAGGCCCTTGCGGTGGCTGCCGAAGGATGTCGGTCAGGTTCCCCAGACGACAGAGTTCGAGCACCTCGACGCGATGGCCTATTCGCTCGAGCAGGCGATCAGCGAGCGCAAGGTCGCTGAATCTATTGAGCGACTGGAAGTTCCATGCTGGTCATTCGAGGATCTGTCGTGGACGGTGGTCCATCGCCTGATGCTGATCTACGCCATGTACACACACGCTTACTTCCGAGAGGTATACCCCTATCGCAACGTGTCGGCACTGATGCAGGATCAGAGCGCGAAGATCCTGCCTGCGCAACTCGCCGTACCCCTCTGGCGCGCCTCACAGCGGACCGGCATGGAACCCACCATGTCCTATGGCCTGTACGCCCTCTGGAACTACTACCGCAAAGATCCTGGAAAACCGGTGAGCTTGGACAATATCGAATTGATCCACTCCTTCACGGGAACGCTGGACGAGCGGTGGTTCGTGTGGATCCACCAAGCGGTCGAAGTAGCATTTGCTCCCGCGATACCGGAACTACTCAAAGCCTGCCTGCTCTCCCGCGTCTGCGATCCTGACAGTTCAATGCTTTCTCTAAAGCAGCTTGACGAAAACGTGATCGTCGAAGAGATGATTCGGTGTCTGGAGCACGCCGCGAAGGCCGCGCGGGACGCCGTGGCGGTCCTCAAGCGGATGCGGGAGCACTGCGACTATGGAACGTACTTCAACCGGGTGCGCCTGTTCTTCGCCTTCCCCAACAGCGTGGTGTTCGGAGGCGTGGAGGAACTGGGTGGCAAACCCCAACAAAAGCTGGGGGAAACGGGTGGGCAAACCCCGTTCATGCATTTCCAGCTTGCGGCGGCCGGCATCGACCACGACGACGACCCATACTTTCCGCGCATGCGAGGGTACATGTCGCAACCGTTCCGGGATCTCATCGAATTCGTCAAGCAGACCTCGCAGATCAGATCGTTCGTTCTGGAACGCAGGCGTCATGAAAGACTCGTGCAGGCGTATAACGCCCTCATTCAAGCCATCCCGCTTGACTGGCGACTCACACACATGCGTCTCGTCGAGGACTTTATCGGGCGGTTCGGTGAAGGGCACGGCACCGGGAAGCCGCCGCTTGACTGGCTGAGTGCGTTGCACAAAAAAGCCGCGTCATACCTCATCACGCTGTGAGCAACGAACAGCACCGTAGACCGATTCGCTCGGGTCGCGACTCAGGAGACGCACACCGGCCTATGATCGGCCATTCTCGACTGCCTCTCAGGTGCGCTCCGCCACGAGGCAGTCTTTGCGCATAACGGGCACGATGTCGGTCAGATCGACGTGCGCGCAGATCTCCAGGTCCGCCCCAAAGCCTTTTTGAATGATCTCTCTGCCCCATTCGCAGCCTTGGAGCATCCCCAGCAGGTCGTCTCGATAGGTGAGAAAGAGTTGGTGAGCGGCTCCGGCGGCATCGCTGCACTCAATCGGCCGTTCAGAGATGTTGAGCAAGCGATCGATCAACATCCCACTGCCCACAACGTCTTCCAGACAGAAACGGCCATGTCGGCCGGCGCACACAATGAGGATGTCGAGCCCGGTCCCTGTGAGCCAGCGTGCGGCAGCGGATACATTCAGGAATGAGCAGGCGATGATTACCTGAGCCCCTGAGGCAGCCTGGAATGTCCGAGTCCCGTTCGTGGTCGTCAAGACAATCGTCTTGCCCTGGACGCGCTCTTGCCCGTACTCCGCCGGAGAATTCCCGAGTTCAAAACCTGCCGCCCTTTCTGCGCCCCGTTCTCCCGCAAGCAGGGCGCTTCTACTCAGCCTCCGCGCCACGGCCCTGGCCTCACTGAGCGTCCGTACAGGGATGACGCCGGCGCAACCCTGGTGTAACGCCATCGTGATCGTCGTCGTGGCGCGTATGACGTCAATCACAGCCACTGCTCGACCGGAAGCGGACCGGCAGGCAGGATCCAACCGACTGAATGCCACATCGATCATCACGATGGTTATCCCAGCTCAGTAACCCCGCGAGCGTTCGGCACCGAATCCATTGACACCCCTCTGTGGACCTGCTATGAACAGACGGTCATCTCCCTTCAGCAGAAGGCTTCCAAACCATGCGCGCGAGATTTTCGCCCGATCAAAAGCGTACCATCGCCACGCTGAGCGTCACCATCGCAATTCGGATGCTCGGCATCTTTCTCGTGCTTCCCGTCTTCACGCTCTATGGAGAGCAATTTACCAGCTCAAAACCGCTGATCGGGCTTGCCTTCGGCAGCTACGGGCTGACCAATGCCCTGCTTCAGATCCCGTTCGGCCGGCTGTCGGACCGATTTGGGCGGAAACCGCTCTTGCTCATCGGTCTTATGCTTCACAGTGTGGGCTCCATCCTGGCCGCCGTTCCCCCCAACATCTTCGCCCTCATCGCCGCGCGCCTGATCCAGGGGACCGGCGCCGTCAGCTCTGTCGCATTCGCTTTAGTCGCTGATTCGGTCGACGAGGAGAACCGCGCGACCGCGATGGCCTTCCTCGGGGCCTCCATTGGCCTCTCCTTCGTGGGCGGTATCCTGGCCGGGCCGGTGATTGCCGGCCTCAGCGGTTATGCGTCCCTCTTCTGGCTGTCCGGTCTGCTGAGCCTGCTCGCATCCGTCTACCTGGCGGCGGCAGTCAAGGAGCCGCCGAGGGAGCGAATACCGACTGGCGTCTCCGGCGACCGACTATCGATCGCGTCGGTGCTCAAGATCCCCGATATCATCAGGCTGGACGTCTGTGGATTCCTCATGTCGTTCTTCATGAGCAGCTTCTTCTTCTACTTTCCCTTGCTGGCTCGCCGCCACCTACCCCTACAAAGCTACTACCTCTTGCTTGGCCCGATGCTCCTCGCCGGCACCATAGTAATGTTTGGAACCTCCCGGGCAGCCGACAGGGGCTGGGGAAAATCGGCGGGCGTGACGGCCTTCGTTGTCCTCGCGATCAGCGGGTGGCTGCTCTTTCGAGGAGCTGACCTTGGACTCCAAGCCCATCCGCTCCTGGTCCTCACTATTGCAGGCGTGTTCTTCTTTGCCGGCTTCTCCAGTCTTGAACCGATCCTCCCCAGCCTCATCACCAAAGCGTCACCGAAGACCGTATATGGGACAGCGCTGGGGACTTACAATTCTCTGCAATTCCTCGGTAGCTTCGCGGGCGGAGTTGCTGCGGGGTTTCTCAGCACGCTGGGGACGGAGTTCGTGATGGCAGCACTGCTGGTTGCCGCAGTTTCAGGCGTCATATTGATGGCCCAGGTAAAGCACGCGTAAGCCGCAGTATCGGCCTGCGAGAATGCCTCACATGTACGGGAGCCGCTCCTCATGTCCGGTTAGCGGATGAATCCTTCTTCGCGCTCTCTTCTCACCGCTTCGCGAATCTCGAAACTCTTGCGAAGATAGCAGGGGCGGCAGACGCTTCGTACAATGTCCGATGTTGGCCCTTCCGCGAGAAGATAGGTGTCCTGGAGTGTGATGGCCCTGCCGCACAGAAAACAGTGACGGAGCATCTCTTTCATTTTCCCCTCGATCGGCGACCCATGGTCGAGCCTGATGGCGCAGCGCGCGGGGAAGATTTCCCTTGACAGGCTTTGTCCTGTTCGCTTAAATCGTCCCTGTTCATGGGCTTGCCGATGTGGGGCTGTGGCGCAGTTGGGAGCGCGCCTGACTGGCAGTCAGGAGGCCACGGGTTCGAATCCCGTCAGCTCCACCACTGCTTTCCTTTAGCATAACCGCCCCATACCCCTCCGATGTTTGGGCATCGATCCAAAAAGGATCATCGACTGCCCTCCGAGAATAATCATCTAGTCACACTACTCACACTACCCCCGCTGCGAGTCTTCATGACGGCGCACGCGAGCCTCCTCCTCCGCTTTGGCTGCTTGGCGGAGCCGCGAGGCCTTGCGAATCGGGACCATGATCCCAATGATGAGGCCGGCGGGAATCGTAAGAAGCAGGGCTAAGCCCTGGATATTCGTTGCCATCCTAGTATCTCCCTCAGATGCCATCATCCAAATCGGCGCGAGGACAAATCCTCCGATGAGGCCGACGATGAATCCTCCGGACACCCCCACGATCGCTCCCATGAGGCATCTTCGGACAAGCATGGCGTCATCACCCTCCCACCGGCATAGCCCAGAGTTGCAGATAGGTTGCATTCATACGTGTCACCATGCCATGTTTTACCGCATCCTGCAAGGCTGACTATCGGAACGTGTTGAATCGTCTGCGGCCACATTGGAACCGGCAGCCACGAGGCCACGGGCTTGAATCCCGTCAGCTCCACCACCGCTTTTCTTCAGCATAACCGCGAGTGAGCCGAACTTGCCTCCCCTATCGTCCGACCTTACCGAACCCGGCCCGGCTACCGTCCGCGTTGAAGAACTCCGCCGTCCCGCCTTGCACCTTGCCGTACCCGACATGCTTGCCGCCGGTATCATAGAACTCGATGGTCTGCGAAGGCGCACTGCCGGGAGGGACCTGTTCAGGGTTCACATGCCACCGCCCCTCGGCAACGTCGCAGAGGGCTTGATCGCGCCAGGCCGGGAAGCCGCAGGCGGATAGAAAGAAGGTAAGGAGGGTAGCCGCAAAGAGCAACGCCGTTCTCAGCTTATTTGGCGACGATAACGTCATGGCAGCCCCCTGTTTCTCTTTGGCGCTTCGAGTGCTCATTGCGCCGCCGATCCCTCCACAATCTTGATCTCCTCCTCGGTCAATCCGTAGAGTTCGTAGACGAGCCGATCAATCAGCCGGTCGGTGGCGTCGATCTGGCGCTGAAGCCGAGTTTTGTCGTCCGGAGCCTTCGCCACCGCCAATTGCTGGTGCAGAGCCAGCATCTGCTCCACCAGGGACACTATTTTGTCATGTTTGACCTTGTCGGTTGGATCGGAGAAGTTGATAGAGCGAATGGGGAGCTGTTCCACATGCTGCTTCTTAACTTCTGCGAGCGCTTCGTTTTTTTCCGGGTTCATCAGGGAATAAACGAAGTCCATCAATCGTGAATTCATAATACCCAGGGTGTATCGAAGATCGTGGCCATTTTGTCGTGGCAAAAGAATGTGCAAGTTGTTACGAGCAAAGAATCCTTGTTCAACCAACGTGGCGATAATGGAATCGCCTGTCTGTCTGACCATGATTTTCAACGGCGCGTTGAATATAGCAGGGTCACGTGGGGCGGCTAACCATGGACCATAGCGAATCCAATAATCTTTATTCCAAATGTTGTTGTAGCGCTGAATAAGACTGCCTCGGAGGAGAGGCGACCATCCATTCCCTGGAGGTTTTCCCTCCAAGACAAACGGCTGATCTTTCAGAACTTGCTCGGTTTGCGGAGGGTGGCCTTTGCCTTTTTCAAACGGTTTAATCCCATTAAAGACATCACATATCTGCGCCAACGGATACGCTCGTTGTGTGATCTTACCCAATACCTTTTGCGCTTCAACAGATGCTGATACGTTGATTGGATCACCTGTTCTGGGAATGGCATGCCAGGGTAGTACATGTCCTAAAGCGACTTCGGCTCCGCGTCGAATATCGACAGCAAGAGAACCTTTTGAGGTTGATTCCGAAACAGCCCTTTGAAAAATCAGGACGTGGGTATCAACAACAGCGCGGAAGACCTTGTCCGGCAACTGCAAAATTCGCAACCATTGATAGTTTGTCGCAAGATACTTCCTGATTTTCCGCAAAGTAACGGATTGAAGCCAAGTATTTGAAACAATGACCCCAAGCATTCCATATCCACGCAAGAAATGCTCGTATCTTTCGAGGAAAAGAAGGTAGAAATCTTTCTGATAGTCTTGGTGATGGTAACGCGTAGAGAAATATTCTTGCTGTGGCGTTGGGATCATGTATCCGTACGGCGGATTTCCAATTACCGCGTCGAAGCCGCCCGCCTTCATGATCTCCGGGAATTCGGTCTGCCAGTCGAAAACATTGACGCGGTAGCGCTCGTCTTCATCGAGTAGACTCATCTGCTGGTAATCGTAAAAGTCCGGGCCGATGAGGGAGTTGCCGCATTTGATGTTGTTACCCAGGTCGGGCAGAGCGCGTTCGCGCCACATCTTCAACTGGCGGTTCAGCGAATCCTGGTTTTCCCCTTCCAGCACCTTGAGCAGGAGACTGAGTTTGGTCACTTCGACTGCCTGGCTATCGATATCCACGCCGTAGATATTGTTCAGGAGGATCCGCTTCTTCTCCTGGGTTGTCAGAAACCACTGCCCACCCATACCTTGGTAGATTTCCTTGGTGTGCCTTTGAGGGTCATCCTTCACATACCAATCGCGGTGATAGTTCAGGAGATGCGCATAGGCGCCGATGAGAAACGAGCCGGAACCGCAGGCGGGATCGAGGATTCTGAGTTTGGCGATCTGCCTTGGGCTTTTCCCGTCGCAGAGCTTACCTACGGTGTGTGTGACGATATAGTCCACGATGTAGGTGGGAGTGTAATAGACGCCGCCGGCCTTCTTCACCTCCGGCTTGTCTTCCACCACGGCACGGTGGCCGGTGGTCAGGCGGATCACCTTGCCGAGGAACTGCTCATAGACATTGCCCAGGATATCAGCCCCAAGGACGGAGAACTCATAAGGGCTTTCGGGGTAGTAGAGGCGGCGAAGAATGTCCTTGAGGACCTTGTCATCAATAGCAAGCGTGGTGGTCAACGCATCAGGCGCTTCGGCCCGTCCCGTCTCCGGCTTGAAATGGAAGAGGCCGGAGTTGTATCGGTCATCCGCTAACCCGTAGAGGTAGCGCAATCGCTCGTACGTATGTTCACCGTTGAGCAACGCCTGAAGCTGGCCGTAAGGCTCAATACCCCGGTCTTCACACATGCGGAGGAAGATGATCCGGTCGATGGTACGCTGGACCGCGAAGTTGAGCTCGCGCTGGGTGAGTCCGGGATTGCGGAGGGCCAGATTGCGGGCGAGCGCTTCACGCCAGGCTTCAATCTCCTTGAGGAAGGTCGTATCAACGGCAGCAGTGCCCTTCTTCCCCCTGCTCGACTCGGCGTATCGGTCGAATGAGCCTTTCAGTACAGCCTCACGCGAGAAGATGGAGGCAATCTCGTCCCACCGCTGGGCATATTCGCTGTAGGTGAGGTACAGGATGCGGGCGGTGGAGGCCCGATCGGCGTGGTCCGGCTTGATCCGGCAGTCGTAGACCGCAAGCTCATCGAAATCGGTCAGGATGCTGAGTGGAAGCTTGGCCGACCAGGCATAGCGGCGCAACTGGAAGGCGGGGCTGGTGTCGTCCTTAATATTGGTAGCGGGCTTCTTCGCCTCAACGAAGAACTTACGCGTGCCACCGATTCGGAAGCAGTAATCCGGGGCCTTGGTGGCGCCGCCGATCTTGATGGCGTCCTCGTGGATCACGTCCTTGTAGGCTTCCGCATAGCCTTTCTCATTGGTGACGTCCCAGCCCAATGCGGCGAAAAAGGGATCGAGGAACTCACGCCGAAGTTGGGTTTCATTATATTGGCCGGACCGATAGGCCTCGCGATTGCGGTCGAACCGCTCTGTCAGTTCAACGATTTCCTGGGGAAGCGTCATGTCTTCGCCTCTCCAATCTCGCTACAACAGAAGAACGTCGAGGAGGGTGAAGCCGAACAGGGAGATGCTGAGCAGGCCGTTGGCTGTGAAAAAGGCGGCGTCGAGTCGCTTCAGGCCATAGCGGAGAAGCAGTAGATGCTCATATATCAGGAGGCCCGAGGCGAATAGGACGCCGGCCAGGTAGAAGGAGCGCAAATCTGAGAGGAAAATCAGCAGCAGGAGGAGCAGCAGGGTTACCGCGTGAAAGACTCGAGAAATAGCCAACCCCGCCGGTATTCCGAACCGAGCCGGAATCGAATGGAGGCCGGCGACCCGGTCGAAGTCGATGTCGGCCATGGCGTACAGGATATCGAACCCGGCCACCCAGAAGAGGACGGCGATGCCGAGTACGACCGGAACCGCCGCCGCCTCCCCGGTCACGGCGATCCATGCGCCCAGAGGCGCCATGGCCAGCGCCAGCCCCAGGATCAGGTGGGACAGAAAAGTAAAGCGCTTGGTGTAGGAGTACAGAATCAGCACCGCCATGGCCAAGGGAGCTAACTTCAGACACAGAGGATTCAGCCGGGAGGCTGCGAACAGAAAAAGCGCGAAGGAGCCAAGTGCGAACAGAATTACCTCTCCGCGCCGGACCAGTCCCTTTGGCAGGGCTCGCTCTCGCGTGCGGGGATTGCGCGCATCAAACTCCTGGTCGGCCAGACGGTTCATCGCCATGGCGCCACTCCTCGCGCCGACCATAGCCAGCATAATCCAGAGGAGCGTCGACGGCGCCGGAATCCCTCTGGCTGCCAGGATCGCGCCCATGAAGGCGAATGGAAGCGCGAAGACTGTGTGAGAAAACTTCACCAGGTCAAAATACAGAGCTGTTTTACGAATGGCCGGCTGCAGCAGGTTCACGCCGATTTCTTTCCCACATGAAGGGTGACAATCCCACCGGTGAGAGTACGGAAGTGTACATTGTGGAAGCCCACCTCTTCCATCATCCTGGACAGCTCCTGGGGAGCGGGGAAGGCGGACACAGAGGCTGGAAGGTACCTGTACGCCTGAGCGTCCCCTGAAATCAGACCACCCAACCAGGGGAGCCCGCAAGAGAAATAGACACGATAGAGCCACCCGAAGAGCGGCCCCTGGGGCGTGGCAAACTCTAAGATGATGCCCACGCCTCCTGGACGCAGCACTCTCCAGAGTTCCGCCAGCCCACACTTGCGATCTACGACGTTGCGAATGCCGAAGGCAATGGTGACGGCATCAAAGGTATCGGCGCCGAACGGCAGAGCCTCAGCGGAACCAGCCTGTAATCGGATACGATCGGTCAGACCCTTGCGGGCCACCTTCTCCGCCGCGATACGAATCATCGGCAGGCAAAAGTCTATTCCGATAATCGTCTTGGCTGAGGGGAACTGCTTGGCCAATTCGAGGGCCATATCGGCAGTCCCAGTGCAGACATCAAGCGCCGCCCCACCGGAAGGGAGCTGAGCTTCAGCTACAGCCTCACGACGCCAGTAGCGGTCCCGCGCAAAACTGAGAAGTCGATTGAGGAGATCGTATCGAGGCGCGATGCCGCCGAACATCCGGCGAATGGCGTCGCCATCTCTTGCCCCTCCATCCACCCGCATACGATCAATCCTTCGGTTCCGAACCTCACAACCTCTGCCTCTTTCAACTCAGGCAAGGAGGGATGGATCAGTTTGGGGAAAGCTTCAACTGCCGCCCTCCATCTGTTCCCCTGGAAACAGGCGGCAGCAGTTTCACCCGGTCTCCCTCATGGAAGGTCGTCGCTTCCTTGATCCCATTCAGGTTCGCCACCTCCCACGCCAGTTGCTGATCTCCAAGAATATTCCTGGCCACGGTTGCGGGTGTATCTCCATCCTTCGCCACGTAGATCTTCAGGCGCCGATTATCCCGCTTCGCCCCGTAGACCAAACCGTCGAGGTGCGCTTTGTACTCGTTCGCCTTCACTTCGAGGCTGCCGCCACCTTGCCCAATGAGAATGGAGGCCATGGTTTCGGCCTTCACGACGCGGTCGATAGTCTCCGGATGAGTCCCTTGAAAGCCGTGATAACCCAACGCCTCCAGCCGTTCCTTCATCTTCATCGCATTGAGGAACGTCACCATTTCCGCGGGATCGTACCCGGCGCGGTAGGCCGTGCGGAGCCCAAGCTCGTCAGCCTCCAGCTCCGCCTCCCGGCCGTATCCCAAGAGGACGTGCTCAAAGAGGGCTGCCGACACCCTCGCCCACTCCCCTGTGTTCTCACGACCGCCGGGGCTGACCGCCATGAGACCCAGCGACAGGATCTGCGCGCCGAGCGCTTTGGTAAGCTGTTTCGCCGCATGGCGGGAGGTAACGTGACCGATTTCGTGGCCGAGAACCCCTGCGAGTTGCGCCTCGCTGTTCAGCATCGCCAGCATTCCTCGGGTGATATAGATGTAGCCGCCTGGCAGGGCCATCGCATTCACGTCCGAGACATCGATGATCTTGAAGCTGTAGCGGAAACTGGTTGGGCCGATCCCGTCGAGCAGCCGCTGGCCAACCGATTCCACATACGCTTGCAATTGCTGATCGCGGTAGCGCCCAAACCGCTCGAGAATCTCTTGATCCGCCTTCTTACCGATCTCGCTCTCATCAGCTTCAGAGATGATGGTGAAACCATAGGTGCGTCGAGGGGAAGCGAATCCAAGTAAGGACCCCACGATTAACAGCAAGAAAGCACGCCTGCCAATCCCGTTACAGCACACCATCACTTACCACCCTCACCCCGAACGTCTATCGAAGCTTCAACTCCACTGCCTTCATGTTCTGCCGGGCCTTTTCGGCCAATGGGCCCTTCGGCAGATAGTTCAGATACAATTTATACTCTTTCAGCGCCTTGCGGTACAGGAGCTTATCGTCAACGCCAAATTTGGCCTTCGTATGGTACGAAAGCCCCAGATAGTAGTGCGCCTCGGCGAAGTCGCCCCGAAGCTTGATCGCCTGCTCGTACTCGGCAATCGCCTGGTCCAGATCGGCAAACATTCGCTCGTGGTACGAGACCCCGAGCTCGTAATGCGCCTCTGCCGTTGTCGCCAGATTCGCGGCCGGCTTACGCTCCGCGTCCGGCGATCTACCCTCACGCGCAAAACTGGACCCTTGGAGGGCAAGGACAATCAGCACCGTCGCGAGACCGTGAAGGCGCCGCTTCTTCCCGCAATGCTTCGGGTTACCGGGGATCACTGAAATCATTATGCCGCGTAGCGTCAGAATAATGGGGGGAACGTGATCAACAGGTGATGTTCTACACCCTCCGCAACCTGTCTGCGTGCAACGCACAGGCAGGTACGCCTCACGATGGCATCCCACATCGTCACACGATTGCTGAGTTTCTTGAGAGCAGAATATGCGCGATACCGTCTTACGGCGATACGCCCAGCATGCAACGCGCCGACCTGCCTGACGGTCAGGCAGGTCACACGGCTGGAGCCGGCGGGGGGACTTGAACCCTCGACCTGCTGATTACGAATCAGCTGCTCTGCCAACTGAGCTACGCCGGCGCGAGGGTGCGATTACTATAGCCAAGGGCCTCAGAGCTGTCAAGGTAGTCTGCGGGCGACTCTGACGATCTCAAGATTGATCTCAAAGACTTCCGGAGCGATCCGGCTCATGGCGTCGTACGTATCTGAGGCGCGCGGACCAGCACGTCGTATCGTGGATAGTTCTCGTTTTTTGACGGCGCAGCAGCGACTAAACCGGCCGTCTCCTTGACGGTTGCTGTGACGGACCTCGGCGGTTGTGCGGAGACAAGGCCAACGAAGTAGGTGCTATCGCCCTGGCCACCGGAAGCCCCAACGCAGATGGGGGAGTCGAAGTCCAATATGATCCTGTTGCCCCACCCGTGTACGTGTTCGAGGCCTATCCTTCCCGGACCGCCGCTCGTGACGACATAAATCAGATCTCCAGCCTTCCCATCGCCATCGTAATCGAGGGTATCGACGATGGGACCGAACTCAAGCGTCATAGACAGCAGACACGGTATGTGCTTGGTCGCAACGCCCTCGACATCAACCATGGTCTCAACGGCCTTCGAGAGATCAATCCGGTACTCATACCCGTATAGACCGCTCGCCGGCGTACCAGGCTTGCCGGCGAAGGTACGGGACTCGAGAAAAGCCGTTCCCCCAGCCTTCATCGGGATAGGAGTGGTACTCACGTCGGTCACGGTCACCGTACAGGATAGATCGAAGATGCAGTAGATGGCTGAAGAACTTACCTTGACGGTTTTGAGATGGATCTCGCGCTTCGCGCACCCCGTCATGAAGACCACACCCAGCACCACACCGATGAAGACGGGTACCCTTCCGGTCATTTCTTGCTCCTCATTTCTCTGATGGTCACGCCTGGGCGTCACGTATTCATCTACTTTTTCACGTTCTTCACGATCGGCTCACAGGCACTCGGCGGTTTCTTACGCGCAAATTCTACCAAGTAAACTACCCCGCAGCAAGCCGCAGGACATCAAGCACCGGAGCCAAAAGAGATCTGCGCGGCAAGCCGCGGAAAATGAACCCCTATAGATTCACATGAGGACACTACCAGACTGGGCGATCCGCGCCGTCATTACGCCGACGGACGGTTACGATCTTGCGGCGGCCCGGCAGGCGTATCAGACCCTCCAGATCTGCGCCTTCGAAGGCCAGCAACTTCGCCTTCACAGAAGGGCCACCCCCGGAATACTCCCCGAGGCGACCATCGCTCCTGATCACCCGGTGGCACGGGATCAACA
>JAGWRQ010000177.1 GCA_028869615.1 Candidatus Methylomirabilota bacterium
TAACGAGCCGATCACAACCATGGTGAGAAACCAGGGCACCAAAGCCCCTTGACGCCTGCCTAACCGGCGTCGGTGCAGCAGACTCTGTACTCGATGCATGTCGATCCCTCCATCTGTGCAGATGAGTGAAGAGGCTGGGAACAGATCCGTTAGGCTCCCATCCCGGCCTCCCATCACGAGTTTCAGAAGCCGAAGGCCACGCCAAGCAGGACGGTATGCGCGTGGTCCTCACCCGCCTGGGCTGGTAGGAAATTGGTGACGTCCGCCAGGCTTCGCCCTGAGTTGGTTTTCGTATACTCATAGGCTAGCTGCAAGGCCACGAGCGGCGTCGGCCTGTAGGCCAGGCCGGCCGTAATCCGGTGAATCTGGCGATTCTCCTGCTCCAGCGTTGTCAGTCCGTCGACGTCGAATTCGACCGCTCGAACGAGCCCGTTCAGCCAGACCTGCTCGCCGCGGATGAGCGCGACAAGCTGAGGGTTCTCGAAATACTTCCCGAAGACGGTATTGGTCAGGACCTCCGGCCAGAACCGGTACCGCCCCTCGACCCAGAAGCCATGCTTATTCCTGGCGAGCCCAGCCAGCTCGAAGTCCACCTCCGCTTCAAGTCCCCCTGAGATACTCTCAATCTGCGCTTCCTTTGTCACGGCAATCTGGGCGAAGTTCCTGGCGACCCGACCGACGTTTCGGAAGTGGGTGTTGACATACTCGGCCTCGATCTCGAACGGTCCGATGGTCGTCAAACCATCGACGCCGAAGGCGTAAAGCGATTGGCTCTCCAGGAACTGCGGCGTATACCGCCCATAATAGAACGAGCCGGCGATCTCCTGGCCGGGGAAGGGGCTCCAGGCGACGCGGGTCGCAACGGCCTTGCTGTCTTTCGAATCCAGCTTGGCCGTCCCCCGAGATGGTTTAAATTCAGCCTCCAGCTCCAATTTCTGCGTGTCGCCACGGCGGGCCTGGGCAATCGTCCCCACCTCGGCATCCAGGACGACACCGTTGACGACGTAGGCCTGATAGGCAAGCTTCCCCCACTGCCCCACGGCGATGTCGCCCAGGAATCCGGCCCCTAGTTCCGGCCAGGCGGCTTGCACCGGCAGGACCGGGACGCCGCGATCGACGAGCGATCGGCGGGCAATGTTCCAGCGGTTGTCGTCATGATTGATGTTGAAGCGGCCAAGGGGGACCAGGACTTGACCGGTTCGGAACTTCAGCCAGTCGTACAGGTCGTATTGAAACCAGGCTTGCTCGAAGGAGATCTCGCCTTCGCCTTCGTGTTCCTGTACAACCTTCAAACCCCCTGCCGTCACCTGCGTGTTTCTCGCGAGTTCGATGCTGGTGAACCGCTCAAACTCCAGCTCCATATAAACCCGCATCGGATCGACCGGCTTGGCGTCCGCGGTCAGGACAAAGCGCCGGAAGGTAAAGCTGTTGCGCTGTTCCTTGAGGTTATTCGCCTCGAACCGGACGGAGCCGTACCCGCCAATCCGAACTCGGTCCAGGAGTTCCGAAGAGACCCGTCTCGTCTGCTCCCTGAGAGTCGCCGTCTCGCGCGTGAATTCGTTCTTCTGCGCGGCCTGCGCGGCCTCCACCTCCCGCAGCTTCTGATCCTGTCGCGCTTTCTCTTGCTTCATCTCATCGATCTGCTTCTGAAGTCCCTGAAGTTGCTTCTCCAGGTCCTCCAATGTCGCCCCGGCAGCAATCCCGACGGGGGTCATTCCCATGCTTAACACAACAAGTAAAGTGTGCCATCGCTTCATGTATCGCTCCTTGTCAGGTCAGGGTTCATGAGGTAAGGTTCCCCCTGTATCTTCGAAGTGAAACGGAACTAGACTTCTCCCGAGGAGGTTGCTAAAATTAAAAAGCCAGGAAGGCCAGAAGCGCAAAAGACCTGAGAGGTCCATTGACAACATGGCCGTCCAAGGCAGTGGGCGATCCCACCGCGCCAGCCGGCAAGCAGGGAGCGGTGGGATCGCCTTCTATCTTCTATGCTGTTATTCTACGCCTGTCCGTTCACGACTTCAGGGTGCGCGATTTAGCGCTGACAAGCTCTTGGCTATCCTCTTGGCGGATGGCTACGCACGACCTTGGACCATTGTGCGTAACCGACTTGGGTGGCGCAGACGCTTTCACCGCTCCCATGAAGGCCCAGCCCATGATACCGAGGTACCCGAAGTAGGCCAGCACCTCCATCACGGTCGGTTCATCGTGATACCCGACGAAGGCGTGAAGGAGACGCCCCAAGAGGCTTTCGCTGTCCAGGATCGATTTGGTGCTCCAGGCGGTCATCCCCAGGAGGTGAAAACCGATCTCGTGCAAGGCCATGAAGATATGCGCGCACAGGCCGGCCGCGATAAAAATAAGCAGGACGCTGGTCACGATGAAGAAACGCCGAAGGTTGAGTTGGACTGTTGAAGCAAAGATCGCATAGGCGATCGCAGCCGAGCCCGCCAAGCCAAGGATCGCGCCCGGCATCAGCCCTCCGCTTGAAACCCGAGTCATGAGGGCGGTCAGAAAGATAGCGGTCTCCAGTCCCTCGCGAAGGACAGTGATGAAGGCAAGGGTGGCGAGCGCCACAACCTGACCCGTTGTAACCGCCAATTCGGCCTTGGCCTCCGTTTGCGTTCTCAGGCCGCGAGCGTGGCGCTGCATATAGAGCACCATGTAACTGAGGATCGGTACGGCGATGCCGGACGCTGTTGCCTCAAACCACGCGGCCCGTTGGCCTTCGAACTCCATAGCGAGCGCCTGAAAGCCCAGGGCCAACCCGATACTCACCAGCACACCCACCACCGTCCCGGCCCAGACGTATCGGCTGCAGGCGGAGTGGCCGGCCTTCCGCAGGTAGCCCAAGAGGATTCCGATAATCAGGAAGGCCTCAAGCCCCTCTCGGAAGGTAATGAGCATTCCGGCGATCATCGTTCGTTCTCCTTTGCGAGTTCCCTGAGATCAGCTCGAGACGGCGGCATTATGACCTATGGAATAGACAGTCATTTTCAATGACATTTACGCTTAACCACATACCCGGTTAATAAAGGGGTGCCTCAGCGAGACCCCATCGCCGAGACCGTGCCCGGTCCTCTGCCGGCGCCCACGCTGCAGTCTCGGCAGAGGCCGTATAGCTCCAATTTGTGATACTGAATGAGGAAACCGAGTCTGCGGACGATCTGTTCCTGTAGCGCCTCGATCTCGTAATTCTCGAACTCGGTGATTTTGCCGCACTCGGTGCAGATAATGTGATCGTGGTGGTGCTCGCTGGAGGCGTGCTCGAAGAGCGCGCGCCCTTCGCCGAACTGTCGCTCATGGGCGAGTCCGGCATTCTTCAGGAGTTTCAGCGTCCGATAGACGGTGACGAGACCGATCCGCGGGTGCCGACCCCCCACCCGGCGGTACAGGCCCTCGGCGCTGACGTGCGCAGTGGTGGCAAAGAAGGCCCGCGCGATCAACTCGCGCTGGCGGGTCGCCTTCAGCCCGGCTCGATTAAGATACCGTCGAAATTGTAGAAGTTTATCTCGCATCGTAAAGAAAGTGAAAACGATTATCAGTATCGTAAACGACAACAGACTAACCGTTGGCCAAGGCAGTGTCAAGGAAAAAATGCGTGCGGAGGACAGTCGGGAGCCGTCTCTTAGCTTTGTGAACCGTATTCAACCCGTTCTGCCGCGCGACCGAACCCGATGCGCGTATACACACGCTCGGCTTCCGGTGTGGCCACCTCAAGCGCGACCAGCATGGCGCCTTCTTCGCGGGCGCACCGCGCGGCATACGCGGTGAGCAGGCCGGCCAGACCGCGTCCGCGGAATTCCGGAGCGGTGGCCATTCCGGTGATATGGCCCACGCCGACGAGCGTGTGCAGGTGCACCGCTGCGGCAAGCTGTCCCTCCACCCACGCGCCGAGTTGGCGCATACGCGCCGCGCGCATGCGGGCAACCAGCCGGGCGCGCAACGTCGGCTCCTGCCACGCCGACTCGCCCGACCCGAAACTGACGCTCAGGATGCGCCCGGCGGCCCGCATGTCCTCAGGACCTGTCTCACCCAGGCGCACGTCTGCCGGTACCGGCGGGTCGACCGGCTCGCGCTGA
>JAGWRQ010000178.1 GCA_028869615.1 Candidatus Methylomirabilota bacterium
TGGCGACTACGGTGCGTGTGGTGGCTCGGCGGCGTTCACGGGCACGCTGAGGCGGCTGAGCCGCTGGCGGAGCGCTTCATGTTCCTGCCGGATCCTCTCGGGCAGCCGTGGGTTAAGCCGGTCGAAGAACAGGCCCTGCTCCGCCTGCTCCGCCGCCCAGGCATCGGCGTCGATCCTCAACAGCTCATCCGCGGCGCCGTCCGGCAGGCTCAGCCCATCCAGATCCAACGCATCAGGTGTGGGAGTGAACCCGATGGAGGTCTCGACGGCCTTCCCCTGACCTTGAACTCGTTCCAGGATCCACCTCAGGACGCGAAGGTTGTCGCCGAACCCAGGCCAGAGGAAGCGACCGTTCTGGTTGGTTCGAAACCAGTTGACGTGGAAGATCGCAGGGGGGTGCGCAATACGCTGGCCCATGTCGAGCCAGTGACCGAAATAGTCGGCCATGTGATAGCCACAGAATGGGACCATCGCCATCGGGTCGCGCCGGGTGACCCCGACCGCGCCCGACTGGGCGGCTGTCGTCTCTGAGGCCATACCGGCCCCGACAAAGACGCCGTGTTGCCAACCGTATGACTGATAGACCAGTGGCGCCACACGGGCGCGACGTCCTCCGAAGAGGATCGCCGAGATTGGAACGCCTTCCGGGTCCTCCCAACGGGGGGAGATCGACGGGCACTGCCTGGCGGCAACCGTGAAACGCGAGTTGGGATGGGCTGCCGGCCCTTCTCCAGAGGCCCACGGGTTACCGTGCCAATCAACGAGGCCATGAGGGGGCGTCGGATCCTTTCCCTCCCACCACGGCTCTCCGTCCGAGGTGACAGCCACGTTGGTAAAGATCGTATTGCGATCGACCGCAGCCATGATGTTGGGATTCGTCTTGACGCTGGTGCCGGGCGCGACACCAAAGAACCCGGCCTCCGGATTGATGGCCCGCAGCCGTCCGTCTGGTCCGACGTGCATCCAGGCGATGTCGTCGCCTACGGTCCACACCTTGTAGCCGGAGAGATCCGGAGGGGGGACAAGCATCGCCAGATTGGTTTTGCCGCACGCGCTTGGAAAGGCGGCCGCCATATAGGTGACCTGCCCTGAGGGATCTTCCACCCCGATGATCAGGGTATGCTCGGCCAACCAGCCCTCCTCTCGTCCGATCCAACTGGCGATGCGAAGGGCGTGGCATTTCTTCCCCAACAGGGCGTTGCCCCCATACCCTGACCCGATACTCCAGATGAGACGCTCCTCCGGGAAGTGGAGGATGAAGCGGCGATCCGGGCTCAAGTCCCCGAGTGAATGCAGGCCGCGGACAAAGCTGTCCGATCCGCCAAGCCGTTCAAGCGCGATCTTCCCCATGCGGGTCATGAGCCGCATGTTGACGACCACGTAGGGACTATCGGTAATCTCTACCCCGACCCTGCTGTAGGGAGAGCCGACCGGGCCCATCAGATAGGGGATGACAAACATTGTCCGGCCCCGCATGCTGCCTTCAAAGAGCTTCCCGATTTGTGCGCGCGCCTCTGTAGGCTCCATCCAGTTATTCGTGGGGCCGGCATCCTCCTTTCGAGACGTGCAGATGAACGTCAGATGTTCGGTCCTTGCGACGTCCGACGGATGGCTCCGATGCAAATAGCACCCGGGGTAGCGCTGATGGTTCAGGCGAATCAAGGTCCCATCCCGGAGCATCCCTTCAATGAGGACCTGATGCTCCTCCTCTGACCCGTCACACCAATGGATGCGGTCAGGGCGGGTCACCCGCGCAACCTGATCCACCCACTGCTCTAACGCTCTATGTTGAGGCATCGGGTCTCCTTAGCAGGGCGATTACCGCCACCAGCCGAATCTCACGAACGATAGCAACCAGGAGTCTTCAACCTTGAACGGTAATATGGCTCCCCGGGTAGGACTCGAACCTACAACCTAGCGGTTAACAGCCGCTCGCTCCACCATTGAGCTACCGGGGATCAAGGGCAGCGTAAGAATAGCGATCAGCAGTCAGCTTTCAGCAAAACCAGAGCCACACGAGATATAACTGACAGCTCTACCATCTAGCTGACCGCTGAAAGCTGATAGCTGAAGGCTGCGGTCTAATTTAGCGTACTCGATGGGCGCGATCAACGACTTTCTGGCTCGTGCGCCTCATACGTCCCGCCGCCCCTCCAATGCCTTGGAAAGCGTCACCTCGTCGGCGTACTCCAGGTCGCTGCCCATCGGCAGGCCGCGAGCGATTCGCGTGACCCGAACGGCCAACGGCTTCAGCAGGCGCGAGAGGTACATCGCGGTCGCCTCGCCTTCGACGTTCGGATTCGTGGCCAGGATCACCTCCCTGACCTCTCCGCCTTCCAGGCGCTGCAAAAGGGCCTTGGCCGTGAGCTGGTCGGGGCCGCGTCCCTCCAGCGGCGAAAGCGACCCTCCCAGCACGTGGTACCGTCCCCTGAAGCTCGCAGTCTTCTCGATGGCCCAGAGGTCGTTCGCCTCTTCCACCACGCACAGCGCCGATCCGTCTCGAGTCGGGTCGGCGCAGATGGGACACTGCTCGCCTTCAGAGATGTTGTAGCACACTGCGCAGCTCTGGATCCGATCCTTCAGCTCGATGATAGCCTGGGCCAACGCAACCGCCTCCTCCCTGGTGGCTTTGAGCAGGTGAAAGGTCAGGCGTTGGGCGGTCTTGGGACCAATGCCGGGAAGGCGGACCAGTTCGCCGATCAGCCGGACCAAGGTGGGAGCGTAGCGGGACACGGCGTTTCTACACCAGCCCCGGGGGCAGTCCCAGCCCGCCGGTCAGACGACCCATCTCCTGGCTCATCAGTTCGCGAGCGTTCCGGAGCGCCTCATTCGCCGCCGCCATCACGAGATCCTGCAACATCTCCAATTCGTCCGGGCCGGCGACTTCCGGATCGATTTTCACCTCGACGACTTCGCCCTGACCGTTACAGACGACGGTAACCATCCCGCCGCCGGCCGTCCCTTCAACCCGTTTCGCCGCAGCCTCCGCCTGAATCTTTTCCATCTCGGCCTTCATTCGCTGAGCCTGCTTCATCATGTTCCCGAGGTTCTTCATCTCATTCTCCCATCGGCCCTATTCGGGCTGTTTCGCCTTGACCCGAACGATCTGGCCGTCAAATAACTCTACGGCTCGCTGCACCAGGGGATGACGGCGTAGCGCCTCCTGATCGGACGGCGCCATCCGCTGTGCCGGAACGGCTATCTGCTGGGGGTCGCGCGGCGCGCGGCGAGTCTCGCCGGATCGCGGTGGCTGACGTAACGCATTCTGGCCTGTGGTGAGTTGTGTCGAGCTGCCCCCTACAGACACAGCGCTTGAGTTCTGGAATCGAAACTCAACTGTCAGGGGTCGCCCAAAGGCTTCGGTCGCGGCTCCGGTCACGAGGCGTCGGTGTTCAGGGTCGTCCACCGTTGATCGCGCGAAGGTTGTCCCGTTCTCGAGCAGGACAATGAGTCTGTCGCCCTCAAGTGTCACCCCCTTTGCCTCGGCGAGCAATGCGGCAAGGGACCGCTTCTTCCCTTCCAGCAGCCGCATGATGCGGGCCCAGCCTTCCTGCGGACCCTTGGCGCTATCGGCCGAAGCGGGTGCTGGCGCGTCGACCGGCTGGCGGGGGGCGGGGGGCGGCGTGGCGGGGGCGGGCGCGAACAGGGGGAGCGCCGAGGGCCCCGGACCCGCTACCCGGCCGACCGGGAGCTTCTCCTCCAGGGCGGCCAGACGCGTGAGCAGCGCCTCAAGGGTTTGCAGTGACCGGGCCTCTGTCGCCTCGACCAGCGCCATCTCCAGGACAAACCGCGGATGCGGAGCGCGTCGCATCTCGAACTCGGCCCGGCTCAGGACCTGAAAGATCGTTTCGAGGTCTGCGAGCGTCATGGCTGCCGCCTGCGAGCGAATCGTGTCCGGCGGTACGCGGCTCAACTGAAGCAGAGGGGCGGGATTGTTGCTTGCTTTCGAGACCATCAGATCGCGCAGGTGGGCCAGCAGTTCCTGGCAGAACCGCTGAAGGTCATCCCCCCGAGCGCTGAGCGACTCAACAACCGCCAGGGCGAGGCTGCTGTCGCGCTCG
>JAGWRQ010000179.1 GCA_028869615.1 Candidatus Methylomirabilota bacterium
ATCACATCGCCGGAAGGCCTCTCGATGCTCAGGCATAGCGCCGCCCACCTGATGGCAGCCGCCGTGCAGAAGCTTCTGCCCGGCGCAAAATTTGCCATCGGTCCGGCCATCCAGGATGGTTTCTACTACGACATTGAGCCGCCTCGCCCGCTTACCCCGGAAGATCTGCCGGCGATTGAGGCCACGATGCGCGAGCTGTCGGAGCAGCGATTGCCGTTCGTCAGGTGTGAGATTCCTTTGGAAGAGGCGATCGCGAAGGCGACGGCGCTGGACCAGCCGTATAAGCTCGAACTCCTGGAGACCATCCGACAACGGGCGACGGCTCCCGCCGGAGCTGCCGACCTGTCTGCGTGCCCCGCACAGGCAGGGCAGGACGAGCTGGAGCATGAGGTTGATCCCACAGCACAGCGGGTCAGCTTCTACACAACCGGCGACTTTCTCGATCTCTGCCGTGGTCCTCACGTGTTGGATACGTCGGTGATCCGCTTCTTCAGGCTGACCCATGTGGCCGGCGCATACTGGCGGGGCGACGAGCGGCGACCGATGCTGACCAGAATCTACGGGATCGCCTTTCCGACGCAGGAGGCGCTTGAGGCGCATCTGTTTCTCCTGGAGGAGGCGAAGCGGCGGGACCATCGGCGTCTGGGCCGTGAGTTGGACCTCTTCAGCGTGCAGGATGAGATCGGTGGCGGGCTTGTCCTGTGGCATCCGAAAGGGGCGTTGGTCCGCAAGCTTATTGAGGATCTGTGGCGTGAGGAGCATATCAAGAACGGCTACGATCTCGTCTATACGCCGCATGTCGGTCGGGCGAAGCTATGGGAAACCAGCGGCCATCTTGACTTCTATCAAGAGTTTATGTATCCGAGAATGGAGATGGAAGGGAACGACTATTACGTCAGGCCGATGAACTGCCCCTTTCATATTAAGCTGTTTCAGTCCAGGGTTCACAGTTACCGGGAGTTGCCGGTACGGTTCGCAGAGCTGGGGACAGTCTATCGCTTTGAGCGGGTGGGAGTCCTTCACGGACTCCTGCGCGTTCGGGGGTTTACACAGGACGACGCGCATATCTTCTGTACGCCACAGCAGATGGTGGGCGAGGTGGCCCGCGCCGTCAGCTTCAGTCTGTCCTTTCTCAGCAGTTTTGGGTTTGATCGGTACGATGCCTACATCGCCACGCGACCGGAGAAGGCGATCGGAGACCCGGGACTCTGGAATGATGCGACTGAGGCGTTGCGCCTGGCAGCCGACGACGCAGGTCTCGCCTACCAGATCGACGAAGGTGGCGGCGCCTTCTATGGGCCGAAGATCGATCTTAAGGTGAGAGACGCCTTGGGCCGCGCTTGGCAGTGTACCACGGTCCAATTCGATTTTAATCTGCCGGAACGCTTCGACATCACCTACGTGGGGGAGGATAACCGACCGCATCGACCCTTCATGGTCCACCGCGCGATTCTCGGATCGTTGGAACGGTTTTTTGGGGTGTTGGTCGAACATCACGCCGGCGCTTTCCCAACCTGGCTTGCGCCGGTGCAGGCGCGACTGGTGCCGGTAGCGGATCGTTTCCAGCCGTATGCCCGGCAGGTCTCCGAGCAGCTCAGGGCAACAGGGGTACGCACGGAAGTGGACGTGCGGAACGAGAAGGTTGGCTACAAGATTCGAGATGCAGAGGTGCAGAAGATCCCCTATATCCTTGTGGTCGGGGAAAAAGAAAGCACATCAGGCGCCGTCTCGGTGCGAAAGCGCGGCGGGCAAGATCTGGGCGTCATGCCGATCGATCAATTGGCGACCGCGATCCAAGAAGAACTCAAGCCGGCTGTGAAGGCTGCCGCGCCGGCTTCACATGAAGGAGGGAGCATCCATCAGTAGAAGTGTTCGGGTGAACGAGCGGATTCGGATCAAAGAGGTGAGGGTGATCAGTCCTGATGGGGCACAACTCGGAATCCTGCCGATTCAGGAAGCCCTCGAGACCGCCCAGAAGCTCGCGCTCGATCTGGTAGAGGTGGCGCCGGACGCTAAGCCCCCTGTCTGCCGGATCATGAATTATGGGAAGTACCGGTATGAGCAGAGCAAGAAGACGCGGGAGGCGAGAAAGAAGCAGACGGTCATCCAGGTCAAGGAGATCAAACTCCGACCGAAGACCGATGATCATGATTTTCAGTTCAAGGCCAGGCACGCCGAGCGCTTCTTGAAGGAGGGGAATAAGACCAAAGTGACCTTGATGTTCCGAGGCCGGGAGATGGTTCATATCGAGCGCGGGAAGGCGCAGTTGGACCGTTTCGCGGAGGCGCTCAAGGAGGTTGCTGTGATCGAGCAGTACCCCCGACAGGAGGGCCGGAACATGGTGATGATCCTTACCCCTAAGCATTGACAGGGAGGAGCGACGGTGCCGAAGATCAAGACACTCAAAGGAGCGGCCAAGCGGTTCAAGGTGACGGGAACCGGCAAGCTGAGACGCTACAAAGCGTCCAAGAGCCACTTGCTGACCGGCAAGTCGAGGAAGCGGAAACGAAATCTGCGTCAGCCAGGTCTGGTGTCCAAGGAGGACACGGCCAGAATGAAGCGACTGATTCCCTATCTGTAATACAGAAGGGTTGGTGCACGGCAATCAGCCATTAGCGTTCAAATTCCAGGAGAGGTAAATCCTGTCTCGTTGTCCTGCTGATCGCTGCGAGTTGAACGCTATCTTATCTGGAGGAATTAGGATGCCACGAGCAAAAGGCGGATTCAAAACGAGACGTCGCAGGAACAGGGTCCTGAAAGAGGCAGAAGGATATTTTGGAAAGCGGAGTAAGGCGTACAGGAGCGCGCAGGAGGCGGTCGATCGGGCCAAGCGGTACGCCTATCGGGACCGGAAGGCCCGCAAGCGGGATTTCCGCAGCCTGTGGATCGTGCGGATCAATGCGGCGGCCCGCTTGTCCGGACTGTCGTACAGCGCCATGATGGGCGGCCTCAAGAAGGCCGGCGTGGCGGTCGACCGGAAGGCCCTGGCCGATCTGGCCATCCAGGATCCGTCGGCGTTCACCAAATTGGCGGAGACCGCCCGGGAGCAGTTGGCGGCCTGAAGATCGTGACATGGTTCGCCGAGACATGCCCCGACCCGCGTCGGGGCTTGTTGTTGTGGAGGAGCAGTGGAGGCGTTGCGGCAGGAACTGGAGGATCTGAAGGCGGCGGCGCTCAGCCGGATTGGGCAGAGCGCGGACTCGGCCCAGCTCGAACAGGCGCGCGTGCAATTCCTCGGCCGGAAGGCCAGATTGACGGCGATGCTTCGGCAATTGGTCACGCTTCCGCCACAGGAGCGGCCGGCGATCGGTCTGCTGGCCAACCAGGTCAAGCAGGCGATTGAGGAGCGTATCGCGGCCAGGCGAGCCGCCCTGGAATCGATCCCGAGCGATGAGGTGCTGGCAACAGACCGGATCGACGTCACCCTGCCAGGGCGGCGGCCGACCGTAGGCCGCCTGCATCCCCTCACCCAGATCATCCGTGAGATCTGCCGGATCTTCGCAGAGATGGGATTTGCTGTCATCGAAGGGCCTGAGGTTGAGTGGGACTACTATAACTTCGAGGCGCTCAACATTCCGGAGGATCATCCGGCTCGGGAGATGTGGGACACCTTCTGGATCGATCCCACAAGCGCCCAAGTCGATAAACCGATGCTGCTGAGGACGCACACCTCGCCGATGCAGATCCGAATCATGGAACAGACGAAGCCACCGATCCGCGTTGTGGTGCCCGGCAAGTGTTATCGGTACGAGGCGGTGGACGCCAGCCACGAGAGCCAGTTTCACCAGATCGAGGGGTTGGCGGTCGACGAGGGCATCACCTTCGCCGATCTGAAGGGGACGCTCTATGCCTTCGTGCGTCGGCTTTTCGGTAACGAGCGGAAGATTCGCTTTCGGTGCGACTATTTCCCGTTTGTCGAACCGGGCGTCGATATGTCGATCGACTGCTTCCGCTGCAAGGGCGCCGGCTGCCGGCTGTGCAAGGCGAGCGGGTGGCTGGAGATCCT
>JAGWRQ010000009.1 GCA_028869615.1 Candidatus Methylomirabilota bacterium
CTCAGCCGAATGGAGCGCTTCGTCATGGCCGGTGTTGATGGCGCTATTATGGCCGATATCGGCGCGATCGCGGCAGTGCATCGGCACTTTCCCGAGCTGCCCCTCCATGCGAGCATCGGGGCCAACATCCTGAACGACGCCGACGTGGCCTTGTACCGTGAGATCGGCGTCTGCCAGGTTGTGGCCGACACCAAGCTGACCTTGCGGGAACTCCTTTCCAGACAGGCGCACCTCGATGTCGGGATCGAGGTCTTGATCCACGCGAACACCTGCTATACCTATCTTGGTAAGTGCTGGATGTCGCCATACCTTCGGCTGGAGCGAACGATCGACGAGGTGGGCAAGGACCTCTTCAAGGGAAGTCCGAACCGTGGCGGCCTTGACTATCGCGTCTGCCTTGAGACCTGGCAGCTTTATAGCGGCGACATCAAATGGGAGGACCGCGTGGCGCTCAAGAACGAGGCGTTCTTCCTGCTGGAGGATATCCCGAGTCTGATCGATCTGGGCGTCCGTTGTCTGAAGATCCAGGGCCGTGAGTACACCACGGCGCTCGTGGGGAACATCGTCAGGTTCTATCGCGAGTTGCTTGACGCCTATGCCGCCAACGCGCCGGGTGAGCTGTTTGATCTGAACCCCTGGAAGGCGCGCTTAGCCACGATCGGGGCGGAGCGGGATAGGCAGCGGCACGCGGGGACCCAGGCCTTGCTGGCCGAGGCCAAGCTGCCAGTCGCGAGCACTCGCTGTCAGTGAGCGCTCGCGTCGGTGGAGGCTGGTGCCGAGGGGGCCGTCGATGCTGCGACAGGGGCGGGGGCTGGTGCCGCGGCAGGGGCTGGTGTTGCGGGAGCTCCCGTCGCTGCGGCAGCCGGTTTTTCTTCCACTGGTACAGGTACGGCTTTTTTGACCGACAGTTGCCACCGGGCTAATCCATCCAGGATCTTCTTCGGGGCGGCGACGGTAAAGCCCTGGCTGGTGGCCCACTGCTGTATCTCCCCTGCCAGCGATTGCTCTGGCACGACGATCACCAACTCGTCGTCGGCTGCCAACTCCTGCAGCGCAAGCTTGGCCTGGGGTAATCGGTAGTGACTCATCTCTCCTAGCAACTGTAAGAATCGCTTCATCGCTGTCAGCATCCTCCTTGACGTTCGATTGAGACGGCGGCACCCTCCACAGACTACCAAAAGGTGCAAGCGCGAGTCAACGCTGCGTTTTCGATTTTCCGCTTGACGTTGCGTCTAAGGGGGTATTACCATTCGGCCACTTCGACGGCTCCCCTCCGCCGTGAAGCGAAGACGCAAAATGTTGGTAGTCGGCGAGGAAACGGCATTGAAAAGTCAGACTCGCACGTCTGCCCGCCGCCGACCTGCAGATCCGTTATACCCCCATGGCTTCCACCCCATGCTTAAAGGAGCGTTTTGATGAAGTCACTTGCCTTACTTGCGCTTGCTGGTTGCACGTTCCTTGCTGGATGTGCGTCCAGCGGCGGCACACAGCCCACCTCTCAGGCCACACGAACCGAAAGTTGTAAGGTCACGACCGAACAGGAGATCGCATCGCTGTTTGACCGGTGGAATCAGTCCTTGCAGACTGGCGATTCGCATAAGGTCGTTGCCAACTATGCGGAGCGCTCCATTCTGTTGCCTACCGTATCTAACAAACCACGCCTGACCCCGGCGGAAAAAGAGGATTACTTCCATCATTTTCTAGAGAATCGCCCCTCCGGAAAGATTGATCTGCGCACCATAGAGATCGGCTGCAACACCGCGGTTGATGCCGGCCTCTACACATTCACGTTTGCCAAAACAGGCGCGGTGGTCAGTGGTCGCTATAGCTATACCTACCGCTGGGATGGCTCGCAGTGGCTCATTACCAGCCATCACTCCTCCGTTATGCCAGAGGGGAAGTAATGGAGGACGTTCGATGAAGCGCTGGACGTTCGAACCTGGACATACCGCAGCCGAGTTCTGCGTCAGACACATGATGGTCACGAACGTCCGGGGTCACTTCAAGAACGTACACGGCACGCTCGAGTTCGATCCGGAGTTTCCCGCCTTGTCTCGCGTCGAGGCGGTCATCGATGCGCGGGGTCTCTGGAGCGGTGAGCGTGATCGCGATACCCATCTCAAGAGCCCTGACTTCCTTAATGTCGAGCGTTTTCCCGAGATCACCTTTCGCGGAAGCCAGGTCCGCCTTCGCGGGGCCAACGAGGCTGTCGTTCTCGGAGATCTTACGCTTCGTGGAGTGGCACGCCCCATCGAACTCCACGTCCGCTACCTCGGGCAGTGGCAGACGCCGTGGTGGGAGGGCGGTGTGGATAAGGGACCAAAGACTCGTGCCGGGTTTCTTGCCACCACACGGATCAACCGTCACGAGTTTGGCGTGAGCTGGAACAGCGCGCTCGATCGCGGCGGTGTCATCGTCGGTGACGACGTTTCGGTGACGATCGATGCCGAAGCAATCCTTCAGCCCTAGTTCGGGAAAGCGCGCTTGCGCTCGTAGGCCGGCGGCTTACGCGCAAAATGTTCGCTGCGCGAATAAGTAACACCATAGCGTCTTGACGTCACGACGACTTAGTGCTACTCTTGCTCATGGAGGTGATGACCATGAGTGAGTCTGCCAAGCGTTCCACAGTCTACTTCAATCCGGATCTGCATCGAGCTCTTCGCATAAAGGCTGCCGATACCCAGCGCACCGTGTCCGATCTCGTCAATGACGCTGTGCGCATGGCTCTTCGCGAGGATCAAGAAGACTTGGCTGCCTTCGCCGAGCGACAGGCAGAACCCGTGATGACCTACGAGGAACTGTTGAGCGACTTGAAGGCTCATGGGAAAATTTAGCCTGGTCTTCAAGAAATCGGTCGCCAAGGAGCTTCGAGGGATTCCGAAGAAGGACGTTTCCCGGCTCCTGAAATGCTTCGAGGCATTAGCGGAGGATCCACGCGGGAAAGGGTGCGAGAAGTTGTCCGGACAGGAGAGGTATCGACTTCGCCAGGGTTTATACCGTATCGTCTACGAGATCCAGGATGATGTTCTTGTGGTGATCGTTGTCAAGGTCGGGCACCGGCGAGACGTCTACAGGCGCAGCTAACCAGCGGGCGGAATCGGGCCGGCTTTGCCAGCCGTTCAGCCGCAACATCCGGCTTCCTCGCTTTATTTCATCTGCTCTTCCCCATCATCTTCATCCTCACCAGGGTGATATCATGTGTATGCCCTGCCTGGTGGCGCTTGTGAAATCTGCTTGCGGAGTGCGAGTCGCTCTGATAGCCTCGCTTGGAAATGCCTTCAAGGCTTGCGCCACCCCGCTTTGTATTTTTTAGACTGTGAACCGGCAAAGGCAGACGCCTTTCCCTGCCTGCTGGGGGAGGTACACGATGGCTGCGAAAAAGATTCTGATGCTGGTGGGGGATTTTGTCGAGGACTATGAGGCGATGGTCCCCTTTCAGATGTTGACCATGGTGGGGCACACGGTCCACGCGGTCTGCCCCGGCAAGCAGGCCGGCGACACGGTGCGGACAGCCGTCCACGACTTCGAGGGAGACCAGACGTACAGCGAGAAGCGGGGTCACAACTTCGCCCTCAACGCCACCTTCGCTAAGATCAGGCCCAAGGATTACGACGCCCTGGTGATTCCGGGAGGACGGTCCCCGGAATACCTTCGCCTGAACGAGAAGGTGCTCGATCTGGTCCGCCACTTTGCGAAGGCAAACAAGCCCATTGCCTCCATCTGTCATGGTCAGCAACTCTTGACGGCGGCCGGCGTCGTGGAGGGCAAACGCTGCACCTCCTATCCGGCCGTGAGGCCCGAACTGGTCCAAGCCGGCGCCAAGTGGGAAGCGGTGAACGCCACCTTCTCCAATGCGTATGTGGATGGCAACCTTGTCACGGCGGCAGCCTGGCCCGGCCATCCCGAATGGATGCGTAAGTTCCTGGAGGTGTTAGGCACCAAGATCAAGCCCTAAATGTTGTTGAGACAGAGGGGTATCTCTTTTGGCACGGCTAGGGGTCGCTGGGCTGTTCCTTGCGGCGGTGGTGATCACAGGCATCGCGGGGTATCACTTCCTGGAGGGGTATACGTGGCTCGAAGCGCTCTACATGACGGTTATTACCCTGTCCACGGTGGGGTTTCGCGAGGTGAGACCCTTGAGCCCGACCGGCATGATCTTTACGATCGCGCTCCTGATTGGCGGATTGGGAGTGGTGTTCTATACAGCAGTGACCATTACCGCAAAAGTGGTGGAGGGAGAGTTTCAGCAGTTCTTCGGGAGGAAGAGAATGGAGAAGCGAATCGGCGCCCTGGCTGACCACTACCTTGTGTGCGGGTGTGGTCGCATCGGGGAGGTGATCTGCCGCGAGTTGGCCTCAAAGCCGGTCCCGTTTGTGGTCATTGAGCAGGACGAGGAGCGGGTCCGTAAGGTGGAGGAGGCGGGCTACCTTTTTCTCAAAGGGGATGCCACCGATGAGAAGGTCCTCCTGACCGCCGGGGCGATGAAGGCCAAAGGTCTCTTTGCCACCCTGCCGGTCGATGCGGATAATGTCTTTGTGACCCTCACGGCCAAGGAACTCAACCCCTCCATTTTTGTGGTGGCCAGGGCTGAGACGGAGCGGAGCGAAAGAACCCTCGCCCACGCCGGGGCCGACAAGGTCATCTCGCCCTACGCCATGGGGGGACACCGCATGGCTCATGCCGCCCTCCGCCCCGCCGTGGTGGATATTATCGAGCTGGCCACGCACTATCAAAGCCTGGAACTGCAGCTTGAGGAGATTGTGGTGCCGGTGGGGTCTCCTTGCGAAGGGGTCGCGCTGCGCGATTCCGGGCTGAATCAGGAGCCGGGCGTGATTGTGGTGGCGATCAAGCGGGCGTCGGGTGGTATGATTTTTAATCCCTCCACAGATGAGCGGATTGAGGCCGGGGATCGCCTTGTCGCCTTGGGAGAGGTTGTCCGCCTGAGAGGGTTGGAGCGGCGAGTGGAGGCGAGCACGCCACGATGATGATGCGGTGGGAGGACATGGCGCATGACTCCTGGTTCTGGGGATGGGGGATCCTCTGGATGGTCATGATGACGGCCTTCTGGTTCCTCATCTTGCTGGCGCTGGTACTGGCGGTCCGCTGGCTCTGGCAGGCCGGTTCCGGGATCCGGTCCGTCCAACGTCCAGAGGAATCGGCCCTGGAGATCCTCAAGAAGCGGTATGCTCGGGGCGAGATCGGGAAGGAAGAGTTCGAGGCCAAGAAGCGCGATTTGCTGTGAGGGGATAGACAGGATGCGGTCAAGGTTGCAAGGTTGCTCGGAGCCTTCCGGGTCCCTTGCGCGGTCGTTCGACAGCAAGGTGTTGGGTTATACCGCGGCGTTATTCGCCGCACTGCCTTTCCTTGTGTGGTACATCGACGGTTCGGTGACGACCTTCATCCTGTCGGTGCAAAGCGATTGGGGGCTGATGGTGGCGACTGCAATCACTGCCGTCGGATACGGCCTGGTGGATGCCGCTATTGCTGGCACCCTCTTGGTTGTCGGCCTGAAGGCTGGGAGACCTCGAGAGGCGGTCGCGGGCAGACTCGGATTGTTTGCAGTGATTGTCGCCAGTCTTTCCGGCCAGGTCCTAAAAAATCTGTTTTGCCGATCCCGCCCCCTTGCTGAAAAGTCGGGCCAGTTTTTCGTTGATTTTCCTTGCCTGGGGAAGGGTTCCGGCTTTATTTCCTTCCCCTCCGGCCATTCTGTGACCGCTTTTGCCCTGGCATTTGTTCTCTCCCGCGTCTATCCCAGGTATGCGTTGCTCTTCTACGGGCTGGCCGTCCTGGTCGCCATCTCCAGAGTCTATCTTGCCAAGCATTTCCCGTCGGATGTTGTGGCCGGAGCTGCTATCGGGATCCTGGCAGGTTGGATCGTCTGTCGGGTTGCGGCTTTTTCCCCTGTGCATGAGCATACCTGAGAAGGCGGTACGTGCGGCAACCGGCTCCCGCCGTTGGGTTCGAGAAGTCGCCGTGACGACCCTCCTCCTTGGCGCAAGCCTGCTCCTCTTTTTCTATCGCCTGGATTCGGTCTCCCTGTTTGACGCAGATGAGCCGGCCTACGCTGAGGCGGCGAGGGAGATGCTGATCTCGGGAGACTGGATCACACCCCACTTCAATTTCCAGCCCCGCTTCGATAAACCGATTTTATTCTACTGGCTGATCGCGCTGGCCTACAAAGGGTTCGGGATCGGCGAGTACGCGGCCCGCTTCTGGTCTGCCGCCTTCGCTACCGGCCTTACACTGTCGATCTACCTGTTCGGACGGCAATTGCTGGGTCAACGGGCCGCATGTATTGCCGCTCTGGCCTTTGCCACGAACGTCGGGACCGTCGCCCTGGGGCGGGCAGCGGTCACCGACATGACGCTCGTCTTTTGCATGGCCTGGACGCTCTTCTGTTTTTTCGACGTCTATCGAGCCCCAGACAAGACGCGCGAGCGTCTCCTCTTTGTTGGATATCTTGCCATGGCGCTCGCCGTTCTCACGAAGGGCCCGATCGGCCTTTTACTTCCCGGCCTGGTTGTCGGCCTGTTTCTGATCATTCGCAAAAAGGCCCGAGCGACCCTTGCCAGGCTTCGGTTGCTCAGCGGTATTGGCCTGTTCGTCGTGATCGCGCTGCCCTGGTACGTTTTGGTCTTGCGCGAGAATGGATGGGCGTTCGCTCAAGGATTCTTTGTGCAGCACCATCTGAACCGCTACCTGGGCGTGGTGTCAGGCCATGTCGGGGGCCTCCTGTATTTCTTGCCGGTGGTCGCGCTCGGCTTTTTCCCGTGGAGCGGGACGCTGCCCAAAGCCTTTGGCTATCTCTGGACTATCCGACGCCGACTACGCGCTGAACTGACCGGACGGCAGGAGCTGGTGCTCTTTTTGTGGATCTGGTGCGGCGTCGTCGTGCTCTTTTTCTCGTTCTCCCGCACGAAACTCCCCTCTTACATCTTCCCCGCTGTTCCTGCGCTTGCCCTGCTGGCAGGGACCGCGGGAGAAGCCGTCATCGACGAACGACAGCAGGAGGGGAGATGGGCGAGGGCCTGTGACTGGCTTGTGGGTGGGATGGCCTGTTCGCTTGTCGTGATCCTCCTCCTACTGCCATCGATTGCGGATCAGATCCGCCTCCGCGAGGCGCCGGACATCCCCCCATTTGACTTCGGGCTTGCGCCTTACGTGTTGGCCATTCTCTTCTTCATTGGACTTACCCTCGCAATAGTAGCCAGGCGACGAGGGCAGGGGGATATGGCGGCGGCCGCGATGGCGGCCACCATGATCCTGAGCATTGTATTGGCCGTGCATCGGGTTACCCCGGCCGTCCAGGAGAGTTTGCAGAAGTCCCTCCGTGACTTCGCCCTTATCGCCAGGCAAGAGCTTCGACCCGTCGACCTCTTGGTGACCTATGACATGAACGCGCCCAGCCTTGTATTTTACTCGGAACGACCAGTCGCGATTATCAGGAGGGGCGAGGAATCCGGGCTTCAGCGCCTTGCCGCTCCTTATGGGCGGCTTTTTGTCGTCGCCAGGGCCGCCGCAGAGACTCGCTTGCGAGAGGTCCCGGACATTTTCCCCTTGGACAGGCGAGGGGGGTATGTCCTATACTCTAATCGTTACAGTCCGTGAGATAGGTCTGGTTGACGAAGAGGCGCGCGTATGATTGCCGAGACGATTCTCTCCCCTGTGGCTCTTGAACTCGCCCTGGTCGAGGAGCGGCTGCTCCAAGACATCAGTGGCGATGTGGAGTTGATCTCCGAGATCATCCGGTACGTGCTCAAGAGCGGCGGCAAACGGGTCCGGCCTGCGCTGCTACTGCTCTCGGCGAAACTCTGTGGCTATGGTGGTGGTTCACGCAACATCGATCTTGCGGTGGTGGCCGAGTATATGCACGCTGCCACACTCATCCATGATGATATTATCGATCGTGCCGACAAGCGCCGCGGACTGCCGTCGGCGAATAGCGCCTGGGGTTCTCAGATCTCCGTGCTGGCGGGTGATTTCCTGTATGCCAGATCGCTTCAGATGCTGGTGATAGATGGTGACCTGGCTGTCATGCGGGCCTTTGCCGACGCGACGGTTCGGATGATTGAGGGTGAGGTGCGGGAGGTCCAGATGGCCGGAAACCTCGACCTCACGTATCACGAGTATCTGGACATCATTACGTCAAAGACCGCTGCCCTGATCTCGGTTGCCTGCAGGACCGGCGCCCTGATCGCCGGCAGGCAAGCGGACGAGGTGGCTGCGTTGACCGAGTTCGGCCTGAATGTGGGGATCGGGTTCCAGCTGGTCGATGACGCGCTGGACTTTGTCGCCGAGGAGAACCGGCTGGGCAAGCCTGTGGGGAACGATTTCAAGGAGGGGAAGGTGACCTTTCCGGTGCTCCATGTGATGCGGGTAGGCTCGGAGGCCGATCAGAGCAGGATCAGAGAGCTGGCCGCGCAGGAGACCATCGGAGAGTCCGACCTGGCAGAGGTGAAGGCGATAGTAGAACGGCACGGCGCCGTTTCGGCCACGATGGAGCTCGTTCGCACCTACCTCAAGAAAGCCAAGGCATCGCTTAGTATCTTTCCGGATTCGGCTGCCAAGCGCTCGCTCGTCCTGATGGTCGATTTTGTCGGAGATCGAGACTGGTGAGCGCCGGTCTCCTTCCCTACCCGTAATGTCATGGCGATCAACCTGCAACAGATCCGTAACTTTTCCATTATTGCGCATATCGATCATGGAAAGTCGACCTTGGCCGATCGGATTCTGGAGGCCACCGGGGCGCTCGCGCCCCGGGAGATGGAGGCCCAGGTCCTGGACCGCATGGACCTTGAGCGGGAACGGGGCATTACCATCAAGGCGAAGGCCGTGCGCCTTCACTATAAGCGGCAAGGGGGGCAAGAGCATATTCTGAACCTGATCGACACGCCCGGCCATGTGGACTTCAGCTACGAGGTTTCGCGGAGCCTCTCTGCGTGCGAGGGCGCGCTGCTCGTGATCGATGCCGTCCAGGGAGTGGAGGCGCAGACGCTCGCCAATGTGCATCTCGCCATGGAGCATGACCTGGCCATCATCCCGGTCATTAACAAGATTGACCTGCCGAATGCCGACATTGCGCGGGTAAAGGCGCAGATAGAAGAGACTCTGGCCATCGATGCCTCTGAGGCGATCCTGTGCAGCGCCAAACAGGGGATCGGAACTGAAGAGGTGATCGAGGCGGTCATCAAGCGGATTCCGCCTCCCAAAGGGTCCTCTGATGCTCCCCTGAAAGCGCTGATCTTTGACTCTTCATTCGACCCGTACCAGGGCGTGATCGTGTATGTCCGGATGTACGAGGGACAGGTGCGCCCCGGGATGCGGATACTCCTGATGTCCACCGGCGCTGCGTTCGAGGTGTTACAGGTCGGTGTCTTCACCCCTCAGATGCGCCCCGCAGATCTCCTGTCAGCCGGAGAGGTCGGGTACATCATTGCCGGGATCAGGGATGTGCGTCAGACCAGGGTAGGGGATACCATTACCGCCGAAGACAGACCGACAACCAGGCCCCTGCCTGGCTTCAAAGAGGTCCGGCCCATGGTGTTTGCCGGTCTGTACCCGACTGAGAGCGAAGCATACCTGGAGTTAAAGGAGGCGCTGGAGAAGCTCCGTCTTAACGATTTTTCCTTTAGCTTTGAGCCGGAGACCTCGGTGGCCCTGGGCTTCGGCTTCCGGTGCGGTTTCCTCGGCTTGCTCCACATGGAGATCATCCAGGAGCGGCTGGAGCGCGAGTTCGGCCTGACGCTGATTACCACCGCGCCGACCGTGGTCTACCGAGTGGCCAAGCGGGACGGAACCGTAGTTGATGTGGACAACCCCAGCGACCTTCCTTCCCCGCAGGCAATCGAACGGATCGAGGAGCCGTACATCAAGGCCTCTATCATGGCGCCGGGTGAGTACGTCGGCCCGATCTTCGCGCTGTGTCAGGAGAAGCGCGGGATTCAGCGTGGCGTCGAGTACATGGAAGGCGGTCGAGTCGTCATTACCTACGACCTCCCGCTCAACGAGATCGTCATGGATTTCTACGACCGGCTGAAGTCGGCAACCCGTGGCTACGCCTCCCTGGACTATGAATTTGTCGATTATCGAGAGGGTCACCTGGTAAAGCTGGATATTCTGGTGAACAATGAGCCGGTTGATGCGCTTTCCTGCATCGTTCCGCGGGAGCAGGCGTATCTGAGAGGCCGGATGCTGGTGGAGCGGATGAGAGAGCTGATTCCCAGGCAGCTTTTCGAGGTGGTGATTCAGGCTGCGCTTGGCGGCAAGGTGATCGCACGGGACAGCGTGCGCCCCTTGCGCAAGAACGTAACGGCCAAATGCTATGGCGGGGACATCACCCGTAAGCGAAAACTGCTTGAGCGCCAGAAGGAGGGGAAGCGCAGGATGAAGCAGGTAGGCAGGGTCGAGATCCCACAGGAGGCCTTCATGGCGGTGCTGAAGGTCAAAACCCCATGACGAGACCGATGATGGATGAGACAATAAAGGAGGACCAGGAGCAGGCTTCGCAGCCAGGCGCGAAGTCGACGAAGTCGGTTTTTCGCCAGTACACTGAAGCCGTCATCATTGCCGTTATTTTGGCGCTGGTGATCAGAACCTTTGTGGTCCAGGCCTTCAAAATCCCCTCCGGGTCGATGCTTCAGACGCTGCAGGTCGGCGATCACATCCTGGTCAATAAATTTCTGTATTGGTTTACGGATCCCCAGCATGGCGACATTATCGTATTCAAGTATCCCCAGGATGAGGAGAGGGACTTTATCAAGCGAGTAATCGCCCTGTCGGGTGAGAAGGTGGAGATTCGAGAAAAACAGGTCTACATCAATGACAAGCCGCTGACTGAGCCGTACGCGATTCACCTGGATCCTGCCACCATCGAGAATCCGGGCTCGCCTCGGGACAGTTTCGGTCCGGTTGTGGTTGCGCCGGGTCAACTCTTCATGATGGGCGACAACCGAGACTACAGTATGGACAGCAGGTTCTGGGGTTTTCTTGACATGAAGAAGATCAAGGGGAAAGCCTTCGTGATCTACTGGTCGTGGGATCACGAGCGCTTCAGACCCCGCTGGGAGCGAATCGGGATGTTGGTCAGATGAGCAGTGGGCTTGGATTGTACATCCATATCCCTTATTGTCTGTCACGCTGCCATTACTGCGATTTTAACAGCTATCGCTTCGATTCTGTTCAAGTCGAGCAGTATCTGAAGGCGTTGGCGCAAGAGATTACACTCCGCGCCTCCTCAGATGCGATCCGACACCGGCTGGTCTACTCTGTCTTCTTCGGCGGCGGGACGCCCTCAATACTCCAGGCGTCGCAACTCATCGGCATCCTCGATCACTGCCGGGCCGCTTTCACCTTCGAGGCCGACGCAGAGGTCAGCCTCGAAGCCAACCCAGGGACAGTAGACCTTCCGAAGCTCCGCGCGCTACGAGAGGGTGGGGTGACCCGTCTGAGTGTAGGGGTTCAAGCTGCTCAGGACCGACTCCTCCAGCGGATCGGTCGCGCCCATGCTGCCTGCGAGGCCGAGCAGGCCTTGTGGATGGCCCGAGAGGCCGGTTTCAGCAACATCAACTTGGATCTGATGTTCGGCCTGCCCGGTCAGAGCACGGACGATTGGTCGGAGACCCTTGATTGGGCCATCGGTGCAGGTCCTAAGCACGTCTCTGCCTACGGACTGATCCTCGAAGAGGGGACGCTTCTCCACCAGGAGCATCGCAACGGGGTGATCGGGCTACCCGGCGAAGAGACAGAGGCAGTCATGTACCGGATGACTGTAGACCGACTGCGTGACGCCGGCTTCGAGCATTACGAGATCTCAAACTTTGCGCGCCCAGGCTTCCGTTGTCGCCACAATCTGGTCTACTGGCAACACCAGGACTATCTCGGCGTTGGCGCGGGCGCGCACTCATTCCTTGCCGGGCGCCGGTTTTATAACGAACTACTGCCTGCACGCTATGCATCCGCCATTGCCGAGCGTGGGACAGCCGTGGTCTGGAGTGAAGAGCTGTCCGCTGAGATGCTGCGATCCGAGCGTGTGATGTTGGGGCTTCGGCTTCTGGACGGACTGGAGCTGGAGGCGTTCAAGGATGTACTTGGCGTTAAAGATCTCTCTGCGTCTGATCGGGTAACCTGCCTTCTGAGTGATGGGTTCCTGCGCCTGAAGGAGGGGCGGGTGCAGATCACAGAGCGGGGGCTCCTCGTGGCTAACGAACTCATTGTCCAACTCCTCTGATTCCAGAGCGTGTCCTATAGCGTACGCACGGCGGCAAATCCGCTTGACAATAATGGCCATTTTTCTTAGCATTTTTTATAAAGTCGGCACTCTTCTTAAAGGAGTGCGAAGCGTTGAAAGAAGGGTAAGGGAAGGGGGTCAATGGGCTGATGCGGGCACATGAGCTGACTCCACGGGAGCGTCAGATCCTGAGGGTGATTATCCATGACTACATCACCGCCGGGGAGCCTGTAGGATCCAGAAGTATCGCCAGACGCTACCTGGGCCACCTCAGCCCTGCCACCATTCGCAATGTGATGGCGGATCTGGAGGAGGAGGGCTATCTCTCTCAACCGCACGCGTCAGCCGGCAGGATCCCAACCGATTCCGGGTACCGCTTCTACGTCGACAGCCTCATGCAGCGCCCTAAATTGTCGAAGGTCGAGGAAAGCCGAATCGAGCAGGGGATCCGTCCCAGCCTGGGTCAGGCCGAGGAATTGGTGCAGGGCGTCAGTCGAATCCTCTCCGATCTATCACGATATGCTTCTGTGGTTCTTGCGCCGAAGTTTGCACAGAACACGTGGCGGCGCATTAACTTTGTCCACCTCAATCGAGAGCGGATCCTGGTGGTCCTCATGGCCGATTCCGGGCTCGTCCAGCAGAAGGTCATCGCTATCGATGAGCTGATCGAGCAGCCGGAGCTGGATCGAATCTCTAACTACCTGAACAGTGTGTTGGGGGGGGTGACCCTCCACGAGGTGAGGAACGCGATCATTGCGCGAATGGCTGAGGAGCGCGACGAGTTCAACCGCCTGATGCGGCGCGCGCTGCAACTCAGCAACAAGACGCTGGAGGGTGAGGAAGAGCACGTCTATATCGGAGGGGCTGCCAACATCGCGCATCAGCCCGAGTTTGCCGACATCAACAAGATGAAGCATATCTTCGCGGCCTTCGAGGAAAAGTCGAAGCTGGTGAAGATTCTTGATGAATGCCTGACCCAGGAGGGGTTAAGGATTATCATCGGCCGCGAGAGTGAGATCAGAGAGATGCGGGAACTCAGTCTGATTGCCTCGCCGTATAAGAGTGGGGACCATGTTGTTGGGGTGCTCGGAATCGTGGGGCCGAAGCGGATCGCCTATGACCGCATGGTGGCCCTCGTCGATTGTACGGCGAGGCTCGTCAGTAAACTCCTGACAGAAGCCGATGTGTAGGGCCTGGCGGACGATCTGCCGGTGAACAGATAGGAGCCGATCGGATAATGGATCAAGAACGCGAAGAAGCCAAAGCATCGACGAGCGACAACGCCCAGGAGAGCCCTGTTGCTCCTACGACCGAGTTGGAGTCGATGATCAGCACGCTGCAGGCCGACCTCAAGGAACGGACTGCTGAGATAGACTCCCTCAACGACCGCCTCCTTCGCCTCCACGCGGAGTTTGAAAACTATAAGAAGCGCGCAGCCCGCGAGCGGAGCGAGTTCGTGAGGTTCGCGAACGAAGGGCTGATCCTGGAACTGCTGCCTGTGGTGGACAGCCTGGAGCATGCGGTCGGCACGGCCCGCTGCGGAGGAGAGGCCCAAGGCGTGGCGGAGGGCGTCGATATTATTCTCCGGCTGTTTCAGACTACCCTGGAAAAGGTGGGGGTGAAGCCCATCGAGGCGTTGGGTCATGAGTTCGATCCGAACTTCCATCAGGCTGTGGCTCAGGTAGAGTCGACGGACGGCCGGGACAATATTGCGATCGAGGAGGTTCGAAAAGGGTACCTCCTGGAGGGACGTTTGCTGCGGCCGGCGATGGTGAAGGTGTCGAAGGCGAAGGTGCTGAGTTCTGGGTTCAAGGTTCAAAGTTCAGAAGAAGATCAGTGTGAAACCCGGAGCCCGGAGTCCGACATATGCGAGCTATGAACAAGCGCGACTACTACCAGGTGCTTGGGGTAGATCGGGACGCTGGTCCCGATGAGATTAAACGAGCCTACCGTCGGCTGGCCCACAAATATCACCCGGATAAGAATCCCGGCGACAAGGCGTCGGAAGAGCAGTTCAAGGAGGCGACCGAGGCCTATGAGATCCTGAACAATCCCGAGAAGCGGGCGGCCTACGATCGGTTCGGAGTTGCCGGTGAAAGGGCCGGCTTCGGAGGATTTGGCGAGGCCGGGTTCGGGTCGGTATTCGAGGATCTTTTCGAGGGGTTCTTCGGAGGGTCGGCTCGGCGGGCGGCCTCCCGTGGCGCAGATTTACGTTACAACCTGGAGATCAGTCTTGAGGAAGCGATTCTTGGGGTGGAGCAAGAGATTACCATCCCAAGGCTGGAACCCTGCGGTGCCTGCAAGGGGAGCGGCGCGAAGCCTGGGACGTCCCCAACCGCCTGTCGTTCCTGCCGCGGTAGCGGCCAAGTCCGGTACTCGCAAGGCTTCCTGACGATCAGCCAGACCTGCTCGGCCTGCCGAGGTGAGGGGCGCGTTATCGAGCATCGATGCCGCGACTGTCGAGGCACCGGGCGGTCTAGGTCCGAGCGGTCCCTTACGGTAAAGATTCCTGCCGGCGTGGAAACAGGGATACGCTTGAAGCTGACAGGCGAGGGCGAGGCCGGTCCCCATTGGGGAGATCGGGGCGATCTATATGTCGTCATTACCGTAAAGGAACACCCGCTCTTCTCGCGGCACGGCGACGACCTGTACTGTGAGGTCCCCGTCACGTTTGTTCAGGCGGCCTTGGGGGCCGAGTTGGAGATCCCGACCTTTTTCGGGATGACGAAGCTCAAGATCCCATCCGGGACCCAACCCGGCGCTGAGTTTCGCATTCGCGGCAAGGGCGTGCCGCGCCTGCGCGGCCATGATCAAGGCGACCTCGTGGTCAGGGTCGTGGTCGAGGTGCCTAAGCGGCTGACCACGAAGCAGCGCGAACTGCTCGAAGCGTACGCTGTCCTGGAAAACGGCGATGGGAGTCCGCTGGTCCAGAGCTTCTTTGACAAGGTCAAGAGCCTGTTCGGCTGATCTGACCTGCCGCATGTCGCGTTCCAATTCCCTATCTCGCGATGACTCCTAGAAAGGGGTCATGTTGAGCTGTCCCGGATTTTGCGGACACATAGTTAAAGCACATCCCGCCCGGCCTCAAAGGTGGCGGGGCTCACGTAGCCGAGCGTTTGATGCACCCGTTGGCGATTGTAAAACACCTCGATAAACTCAAAGACCTGGCTTCGGGCTTCGTCCCGTGTCTGGAATGTCCGGTCATGAACCAACTCGTTCTTCAGCGTGCTAAAGAAGCTCTCAGCCACGGCGTTGTCGTAACAGTTCCCCCGACGACTCATGCTGGCGACCAGGCCATGGTGCGCCAGGAGCTGTCGATAAGCCGTCGCGACATACTGGCAGCCTTGATCCGTGTGCTGGATCAGGCCCGGCGCTGGATGACGGTGGACCAGCGCCATCGTGAGCGCATCGGTCACAAGGGTGCGATCGGCGCGCGCCCGCATCGCCCAGCCGACGACCCGGCGGGAGTACAGATCCAACACGATAGCCAAATACAGCCAGCCCGCTCGCGTCGGAATCGCGGTGATGTCCCCCACCCATACCCGATTGGGCACGGCAACGGTCAACCCGGGCCGCACGTGATTGGGGGCTGGGGCCGGCATCTGGTGATGCTCCGTCATCACCCGGAAGCGCCGGCGGCGCGTGGCCTCGATCCCCTGCCGGCGGCGCAGGCGGGCCACTCGATGCTTGCCGCACGCAATGCCCGCGCCGTTGAGTGTCCGCCACAGCTTCACGGCCCCATAAACCCGGCGAGTCTGGTGGTGCCACCGCATGATCTGGCCCGCCAACGCGCGATCGGCCTCGGCGCGACCACTCAGCGGCCGGGCCAGCCAGGCATAGAACCCGCTGCGACTCACCTGCAACACCCCACACATCCGGACCACGCGAAACTCCGTCCGATGGTCCCGCATGAAGGCGTACTTCACGACAGGTCCTTGGCAAAGTACGCCGCGGCTTTTTTTAAAATGTCACGCTCCTCCGTGACCCGCGCCAGCTCCCGTTTCAGGCGCGTCAGTTCGTCCGCCGCGTTCGCCTGCCGACCCGAGCCGGGGAACGTGCCATGGGCCTCCAGTTGGGCGGCCCACTTGTACAGCCGGTTGCGCGGGATCCCCAACTCGCGGGCGAGCTCCGCGGCCGGCCGACCAGACTGTTTCAGTAATTGAACTGCTTCGAGCTTAAACTCTTTGCTAAACCGTTGGCGCTGGCCCATCGTCCACCTCCTGGGACATTTTGTCCCCTTTCGAGGTGTCCGTCAAACCCGGGCTAGCTCAAGGGGGGAATAAAAAGAGCCCTCTTCGCGCCTTGACGGTATCAGAGGGCAAGGGGACACCATAAAAATCTCTCCTCTCCCCATGTAGGAGAGGATGAAGGTGAGGGGGATACGGGATGCCGACTTTCATGCTTATGGGCGCACCACCGATACATGGGGAATTTTGCACATGACGAGCGCGAAGTCCAGAGGTCCAACCTTTTGGGGGGGCTGCTATGGCTTTGCCTGGGTGGCGCTGATGCTCGCTCTCTTTGCCTTTATGCTGTCCGGTTACGGCGATGTGTGGGGGATCAGGGGCATGCTTGGGGCCATGGCGTTGCTGCCGCTCTCAACCTTGGCCTATCCGGTAGTGGCCTGGTATTATACCGGCGCGTTTCCCTGGGTGTGGACGCTGGGGCTGCTGGCTGCGATTGGAATGGGCAAAGTCATCATGTCCGATTGACGAGGCGTATGTGATGGAACAGCCGAAATACGACGCGATGGTGATGATTTCCACCAGCGAGATCGATTCGAACTTATACTATGCCACCCGGTTTGCCGCGCCGGATCCATTTATCTTTGTCCAGGCTGGAGCAGAAAAGATCGTCGTGATGAGCGACCTGGAGTTGGATCGGGCCAGGAGCCAGGCGAGGGTCGATACGGTTCTATCCTATAGCGCGTATGAGGACAGAGCGAGGCAGAAGGGCGCCGACACACCATCCTTGCTGGATATCCTGGATCTCGTGCTGCGGGAGCGAGGCGCGCGCGACCTGTTGGTTCCCGGCAACTTCGGCGTCGAGTACGCCGATGGTCTGCGGACAAGGGGTTACACGCTCGCCGTAAAACGGGAGCCGTTCTTCGAGGCGCGGCTGGTAAAAAGCGAAGAGGAGATCGAGGCGATTGCCGCAACCCAACGCGCCATCGAAGAGGCCGTTGGCGCGGCGATCTCGGCGATTGGGTCGGCCAAGGTAGAAGATAACGGGCTTCTGTACCTTGACGGTGATCAGTTGACCGCCGAGACGCTCAAGAAGATCATACATGTGACGTTGATGGAACAAGAGTGCGTGGCCCAACATACGATTGTGGCGACCGGCCTGCAGGGGGTCGATCCTCACCATCATGGCAATGGGCCGATCAGGGCGAACGAGTCGATTGTGATCGACGTCTTTCCGAGGTCAGAACGAAGCCGTTACTTTGCCGACATGAGCCGAACCGTCGTGAAGGGGAAAGCGTCGCTGAAACTTCGGGCCATGTACGGGGCGGTCCTCAACGCTCAGGAACGCGGGATGGGGTTAATCAGGGACGGAGCCGAGGGAAGCGTCATACACACGAATGTGAATGCCGTATTGGAAAAGGATGGGTTTTACACCGGCCTGGTAGGTGGACGGATGCAAGGCTTTTTCCACGGCACCGGACACGGCGTTGGCCTCGACATCCACGAACTCCCTCGTATCAGTAAGACGGGCGGCATCCTGCGAACCGGCCATGTGGTTACTGTTGAGCCGGGGCTCTACTACCTCGATGCGGGGGCCATTCGAATTGAAGATCTGGTGGTCGTCACGGCGGCAGGGTACCGCAATCTGACCAAGTTCCCAAAAGGGATCAGCGAGTTCGAGATCGACTGATGACGCCTGTTGCTCCCCCGGTGTTTCAGACGATACAAGAGGCGGCCGTCGGAAGTCTGTTCTGCCTGAGCTTTCTATATTCGCCATCCATCCGTCCCGGCTTTTTCCAGACCTGCGCGCTGGTGCTGGTAAGCGCGCTCGGCGTGGGGATCTGGGTCGCTCCGATGCCGGGCTCGATAATCTTTTTCGTGCTGCTTCTGCTGTATGCGGGCGCCTTCTGGATTCCGGATGAGCGATGGCCGAGGCGGATGCTGTGGTTGAGCCTGGCGGTTGGAGCGGCAGGAATGTTTTTCCCATCCATGCCGCTCGCCAACGCATTGTCCACCGTGCCTGAAATCGCTGTCCGGACCGCCACCACCTTCACGTCAGCCCTCCTCCTGGGCTCAGCCCTGACCGGCATGCTGCTCGGGCATTATTATCTCAGAGACCCTCACCTGCCGGTGGCGCTGATCCGCCGGCTGGCTCGCCTCTTTCTGGTGTCCACCGCGCTGCAGGGCCTCTTATTGATTGTGACTCTGGGGTCGCTCTACCTGTTCGGCGGGGCTGAAGCCATGGCCAGGATCGGACTGCTCTCGACCTCATACCTGGCGGTGTTTCTGAGTCGTGTGTGTGTTGGAATTCTTGGGTCGTTTGTCCTGGCGTGTGTCATCTGGGATACCTTGCGCATCCCGAACGTTCAGTCCGCAACCGGTTTCTTCTACATCGCGATTCTCACTGGCACAATCGGGGAGTTTCTGGGGCGATTCCTATGGCACTCGACGCTCATCCCATTGTGATACGGCGCGATCTTTTCTTTGACCCCAGTGAGGTTTCTTACTTGTGGAGTGGATGAGGAAGTGCTATATTACAATTAGCATTCAGCATAAAGGTGGTGTCATGCGCAAGTCATTGGCTCAGGACATCTTAGATATCTTGTATTCTGATCCGAGCACACGCCGGTCGCATAAGGATGCCCTCAGCGACTGGATTCTCGACAGCCAGCCACACGGCTCCCCGCTCGACGGAATCGCCATGATTCAATACCTGGCTGAACACCATCCGGATATTCTCGCGCGGCTCAAGATCAACACTCACGTCAAGGAAGAGATTGCTCGCGTCCTGGACACCATCGGCCACAAATAGTGTACCCAGCCCTCAGCCCTCAGTTCCAGACTCAACAGAGCGCTGGTCGGAGATTGTTCATTGCCGTGCGGTAAGACATGATCTACGTCATCGGCGATATTCACGGGTGTCTGGAGCCGTTACACCGTCTCATCGCTCAGCTCCGTCTGTCCGAGGCGGACGAACTGGTCTTCCTGGGAGATTACGTTGATCGGGGACCGGATTCAAAGGGGGTCATTGATTATCTGCTGACCCTTCGTGGACGGTACACCTTCCTCATGGGCAATCATGAGCGTATGTTTCTTGATTTCCTTCAGGGAAAAGAGCGGGCGCTGTTTCTGTATAACGGCGGGATCGCGACGGTAGAAAGCTACGGTGGGCTCAGCCGGATCCCCGCCGCCCACCTGACATTCCTGGAACGCTTGAGGCCGTACTACGAGACCCAGGACTATCTCTTCGTCCACGCCGGGATCAGGCCTGGAATCCCCCTGCAGGAGCAAGACGAGAGCGACCTCCTGTGGATTCGCGAGGAGTTTTATGCGTATGCAGGTCGATTCCCGAAGATCGTCGTGTTTGGCCATACGCCGATGCGAGAAGTCCTGATGGATGAAGACCGGATCGGCATCGATACGGCCTGCGTCTATGGCAACAAGCTGACCTGTCTGATCCTCCCCTCACGTGAACTGGTCCAGGTTGCGAATCCTCTCGATATGCACTCGCGCGCTACGCTACCGAGCTATCGCAACTGAAAAACAGTCCGAGCAGACCTCTCGCTTCCAAATCAACTTTCCCTCGTATTGCAGCCGACAATTCTCTTCAGCGTGAATGAGTCGCGCGTTATCAAACGATACAAAATAGTCTTGACACCTGCGCAGGACCTATTATCATTCGCTCAAGCTCGACACTGGTCGTATTCCAGGGTTCTTATGCGCTTGGATCCAGGCCCCAAGCATGTTTTTGGCGTGTGAGGCGTTCGCCCAGGGGTAGAGATGGAGGAGCCAAGATGGTATGCGCTCCGCACCCGCTCCCGGCATGAGAAACGGGTGCGGGCTCACGTCGATCACCAAGGCATCGAAGTATTTCTGCCGCTCATCGGTCGGCGGCGTCGATGGAAAGATCGTACGGTGCAGGTTCAGTTCCCACTTTTTCCCGGCTATTGTTTCGCGCGCTTCGCCTGGCGGGATCGGTTGCGGGTACTGACCGCCCCCGGTGTCGTAGAGGTGTTGGGAGTGGGCGGCCGCGGCGTACCGGTCGCGGAGGCTGAGATCGAGGGAGTGCGACGTCTGATCACCAGCACCCTTCCCGTCGATCCGTACCCATTCCTGGAGCCGGAGATGGCGGTTGAGGTTCGGCGTGGTCCCCTCCAGGGTCTCCGTGGGTTCCTGATCCGGAAGGCCTCCGGGGCGCGTCTTGTCATCGCTGTCAGTCTCATTCGTCAAGGCGCCTCGGTTGAGATTGATGCCGATGACGTGATCCCGGTGTGATGCGAACCCCTCATGTCTCGAGATCGTGACACCTCCACGATCAACATGCGATCCCCGGCAGACAGCCCCGCCCTTTCACCCTGGAAGATTCTCAAACTCCGATATGCCCTCATGGCCGACCGCGCCGTCGAGCTCGGATTATATGGCCTGATTGTCCTCACGCCCCTGGCCTTCGGGACCGTTGAGCCCTGGTCGATTGCCCTCGCCGAGGTAGGGATCTATGCAATCGCGCTCGTGTGGGGACTCGCCATGGTGAGCGTCGGCGAAATCCGCGTCGAGCGAACGGCCCTGAACCTCTGTTGGCTCTTGGTCCTGATCGTTGGGCTGTTGCAGGTGATTCCGCTTCCGCTTCAGGTGATCCGCATCATCTCGCCACATGCCGCGGACCTCTATCAGCAGACGGCGTTTGACAGCCAGCTTACAGCCTCATGGCGCACGCTCTCGCTTGTGCCGTACGCGACCCGACAGGCGCTTGTAAGGCTCCTGGCCCTGGCGCTCCTCTTCTGGGTTG